>JAHCKI010000047.1 GCA_026125865.1 Rhodospirillales bacterium | reverse complement strand
GAAATACATTGACCTGGACGACATATGCACTATTTATGACACATCTCATTTTCTTGGATGCACTGGTCATTTTACCGATGAAGGTTATGAGATTGTCGCGGATTCTCTCTACAAATACATCGTAGAAAACAACCTGCTGCCAAACACCGGAGCCGAAACGCGTGCCCAAACTCGATGAACACCAACGGGATGGTTGCGTTTCAACCGGTGCGCCCCTATGCAAACGGAAACGCTGGGCAATCGCATTTAACGTACCTGCCGCCCACGGAGACTCGGGCCGGCATGTGGCTCAGTTACGAAGAAGCCCGCCAAAGTCATATGCGACAGCCCTGATCAGAAACGGAACCTCAATGAAACCATGATAAGAACGTTGACATGATACGGACCCCCGCATGCCGAACCAACATCAGGACGTTTTCGGGTTCCTTTTCGGGGCGACTACACATGGCCTTTGCAGGCTTCCTCGCAACTGAGGTCAAACGTGCTCTTGGCGCCGGTATGACTCTGGCTTGCCCGAGGCTCACCCTTCGACAGGCTCAGGGTGAGGTACTCCCATGTTAAGTTCGATTGCACTTCATCCCTTGTTAAAAACTATTACCTCATCCTTATCTGTCGAAGGGTGAGCCATATCATATGCCGGCCTGAACCTATCGCGCATGCCGGAAACCAGGCGAAAATTCGTGGACTCCCGAACCATAGCGCCCGAGAAAGCAGAAGAAACAGAGTTCGACGCGCTGCCGCCCAGGCCTTACTTGCCGTTTTCGGAAATCGCTTCCGAAAACGTGCAATCAAATCGGCCCCATATCTTCGAGAGCGTGTTTGCGATCATCGCTTTGCTGCATAGCGCCGGCGCCTTCTACACCATCACCCAGGTGTTTTGGTGGGACCTCGATTTCCGAACCGGACTGTGGGTGGTCGCATACGGTATCGCTCTGGCGTCATTGTTTATTCATTTTGGGCCAAGATGGATATTTTGGCTGGCGCAGTATTTCCCTCTGGCGATTACAGTTATCGTATTTGCCTGCATATCCCAAGCTTGGTCAATGCATCCAAGCAATACGGTCGCGCGGTCAATCCACCTTGTTGGCACGACGTTGCTTGGGATTTACTTAGGGTACCGCTTTCCGATCAAATCATTATTCAATATCTTACTAGTAACGTTTGCCATTTTAATCGTGGCAGGGGACATTTTTGCCGTAATCGCCCCGACAAATGGTCGCGTATGGTATTTCGGCGTCCAAGTTTGGAAGGGATTGCACGGAGACAAAAACGCATTTGGGTTTACCGCGATTCTTGCTGTTTTGTTCGTATGCGTGCGACTGTTTTCATCGGAAACGCCATACAGAACACTTCACTTCGTTCTGATCCCCTTTATCTTACTTGCAATTCATAAGAGCGACTCGGCGACCTCTCTTGGTGCTTGCTTGATCGCTCTCTTCGTCATGGCGACATTCGCCACCGGTACGGTTTTGCGCCTGCATGGCGCCGCAGCCTTTTGCCTGTTGGGTACCGGCGTTGTTCTGTTGATCGGCGCCCTTACCTTCATTTCGCCGGAGCTTCTGACCAGCATTGTCGGCCGCTCGGCTGACTTTACGGGTCGCCAGGAAGTGTGGGAGGGGGCATGGGAGATGACACAGCAAAGCCCCCTACTCGGGCACGGTTACGGAGCCCTTTGGTCGTCAACGAACGACACCGAAAGAACTTTGATGATGCTCCTTGGAATGGATTGGGCGCCTTCCCACGCTCACAATGGTTTCTTGCAGCTATCGTCCGAGATGGGGATACCGATCGCCATAGTCGGCAGCCTCTTTCTGTTGCAGATGCTTGTTCACCCTATCGTCTCGTACTTCCGGCAGCCGTCGCCGGTTTTTCTGCTGGGGATCGGCGTGCAGATCGCCATGCTCGCCAGCAGCCTTTTCGAGGCGCGTCTGTTTCTCGACCGAAACCCAATCTGGGTGCTCTACATCGTGTTCTCGGTCGCCACCATGCGAGCGGCCCAACGCTTCGATGAGCTGGCTCGGACCAACGGCCCCGCTTATCAAGTGGCGTAGTAGTGCGACAACACCTTCTTGTAGATGCTCGGACGGCCATAGGCGAACTCGGCATACTTGCTCATGTCCGTCGCATTGAGCACGACACCCACGATGTTGGCATCCGCTTCGCGGAGCACCCGTAGTCCCGCCAGCGCCTCGGATCTCGATGTCACGGCCCAGCGAGCGACGTAAACCGTGCTGTCGATGGAGCGTCCGATCAAGCTCACATCACTGACCGCCAATACAGGCGGTGAATCGATGATGACGAAGTCGCTCATTGCGCTCAGATGCTCCAGACAACTGATAAAGTAACCGTTGTGCAGGAGCTCCTGGGGCGATCGCTTCGAGGCGCCCGCGACCACCACCTTCAGCGGCGTTTCGGGATCATGTTCGATGGCGTCCTCGATATCGATTTCACCGGCCAATACGTTGGCAAGGCCTGTTTTGCCCGCAATACCCACTTTCTCCGCGACCATGCCATGGCGCAGATCCGCGTCGACCAGGGTGACGGCGTATCCACGCTTCGCCAGGACTCGCGCATACGAAATCGCGAGTGTCGACTTCCCTTCGTTCGGGAAGGACGAAGCGATCAGGATGGATTTCGGCCTCGGATGGACCTTGTCCGTCATGATGCTTGCATGCAGGGACCTTATGGCCTCGGTGTAGGGTGACAAAGTGTGACTGAGGACATGTTTTTCAGGCTCGGCCTTGCCCATCCATCCCGCATCCAACGCCGGAATGACGGGCAGCGCGCGATAGCCGGTATGCTGCTCCAATTGTCCGGGGCTACGGAATCTGCGGTCGAGATTCTCCATGGTAAGGACCAAGGCGACCGCCGCGGTCAGGGATCCTAGGAAGGCGAGCCCCACGAACAGTCTTTTGCGTGGGAAGGACTGCCGCAACGGCGGTTCGGCATAGGAGATCACCCTCGCGTCGGCCTCCTGGTATTGCTGAACACCCGTGGTCTTTTTGAGCCACTGCAAAAAGGTCTCCAGCACGGCCTGGTTGGCGTTTGCCTCCCGTTCGAGGGCGCGAAGCCGCCCCTGGTTGACATTGAGATCGCCAGCCTGAAGCTTGAGGGCCTCAAGTGCCGACGCGACCCCCTGTTCCTCGACTCGCGCTGCCTCCACTTCGCGGCGTAGACCGACGACAACGCGCTGAACTTCGGCCGCGATGTCGGCCCGGATCCTCTTGATTTGCGCCTCCAGCTTCCGCCGCTGCGAAAAACTGGGTCCGAAATCCGCACCGAGTTCCGCCAATCTACGGCTGAGACCGTACTCTTCCGTCCGCAAATCGGATATGAGAGCGTTTGAGAGAACATCCGGGATGGACAGCCAGTTCTCTTTGCCGGCTGCCTCGATACGCTCCAGCTTGGCTTCGAGACTAACGCGATGAGACCGCACAGCGATCATTCTCGCGCTCAAATCGCTGAGCTGTTGTGAAATGATTGTCGTGCGCTCACCTTCGAGCAACCCCGACTCCTGGCGATAGCGTTCGACAGCGGTCTCTGACTTGGCGACCGATTCGCGCAGATCCTGAAGGCGTTCATTCACCCAATCCGTCGCACTGTTTGCGGCCGAAAAACGTGCCTCCACGCGCTCGGAAACGTATTCGTCGACAATGGCGTTGACGATCTTCGCGGCTTTCTCGGGACTGCGACTGTCGAACGAAACGGCGATCACGCGCGACCTGCCCGCCCGCCACGCACCGATCCGCTTGAGAAAGCCATCGACCACCCGCGCCCGAACCGCGAGTGAGTGCTGTTCTTCCGGTTCCTCGTCACCTGCTGCTGCAGCGTCCGTCGGATCGCTTGACGTGTCGCGCGGAAGTTCGACCGTAACCTTGCTGCCGGAGACTTCTTCATTGAACTCCGGATCTTTGTAGAGTCCCTGTTTCTCGATGACCCGCTGCGCAAGCTGTGGGGAGGTAATCACCTGAACTTCGCTTTCGATGGCCTCCTCGTCAGGCAGGAGAACCGATGGGTCCATCGGAGAATCGATCGAATAAGACCCGCGTTCATCAGCCACCTTGACCTTGGCGGTTGCCGTATACTGCGGCGTAACAACCAAAACCGCGATGAACGTGGCGAGAGTTACAAGGCCAACGAAGGCCGAAATCAGCAGCCGCCGGCGCCACAGGCAACGCAAAAAACCGTGCAGATCCATCCACTGCGCGCCGGCCGCCCCCCCGGCGCCGGCGCCCGCGAACCGATGAACCGACATTTCGTCGGCAAAGCCGACCCGGGACATGGCTTCTTCTCGGGCAGACCGAAAATCCGTGCGTCGCCGTCTGAGCGGTTGGTGACGAGGCTGCCTCGGCTGATACGCGCTCGGGTCGGCAATGACACCGGCTCCCGCCGTGGCCTCGACTTCTGACGCCGATCGCGCGGCCACTTCCCACGCCGCCTCATGTTCGGGTTCCTGCGTTGTTTCAGCTTCGCCCACCGGCACTGCCACATTCTCCCCTTCCATCACTTCTTCCGTCTCGCGTTCTGCCTCCGGTTCGGACGGATCGTCGATCGGTGACGCCGCTTCCGGCCCACGACCCTGCCCGCCTTCCGATTCCAGCGGATGTTCGGGTTCCGTCGCGGGCTCATGCATTGAGACGTCATCAATGTCGACCACGTCCTCGCGCTGCGTATCGATTTCTACGATCGCTTCTTTCTGCGCGTCGCTCCGCAGGTACTCTTCCTGCGCGTCGCTCGGCTCGTGGTGGTGCATGTCTTGGGGAATGATCGGTGCCGGAACGGCTTCCGAACCAAGCCGAGACTCCCTCTCCTTCGAACTGTCAGAGCGGTCCTTAAGCCGTTGAATAAACCTTTGAAGTGACTTCAGTTTTTCGAGAGCCGTCGTACCTCTGCCAAGCTTTACCTTGCCGGCCATGCCGCACCCTTCATTGCGCGGGGTCGCGATACCGCGGTCGGCCTCGTCCCGAATCTCTCGCGAGCCATCGCTCATTTCGTGGTTTTCGCTAATTCCATCGTATTCGCGATCGTCAATGCGGCACTGAAGAAAACTGGGAAGATCAGTGTCCGACCGAGAATCGTCACGCTCGTCCTCGGCTTCCATGCCCTCGGGAATTTCAAGAACCTCCACCCGTTCCGGGACTTGCGCATCCTCGGCCGCTTCGAACGATTCGGTTTCGGACACCGCCTCCATGGACGGTTCGGCCTCGAGTTCAAACGCCGGTTCCGGTTCGATTTCATCTTCGACAACCGGGGACGGTTCCGCTTCAACCATTGTTGCGAGTTCCGGCTCGATTTCCGTAACCATCGAAGACTCGAATACAGGCGTCGACACCCACGCCGGTTCTTCTTCCGCGACCGGTGGTTCCTCGCGTTCGAGCGCCGGCGCCGCTTCCCATTCTTCCTGATACTCGACCTCGACTTCGACCTCGGCCTCCCTGTCGACGGCACCCGTCTCCACGGCCTCGCTTTCAGCGAAAGGCTTTTGCTCTTCGGCTTCGGTCTCCAGTTCCGGTTCGGGCTCGAGTTCGGGCGGCGAATTAATGTCCGCCTCGAAGGCGTTCGTCAGTGGCGTATGGGTTTGTGTCTCCGGTATGGAGGCGACCGCCGCTTCACTCTCCTGTTCCGGTCCCAATTCTGGGCCCATTTCCTGTGTGGTACGGTTTCGTGCGCGCGCCTGTAGCAGCCTCTGATAGGCCCGCAACCTTTCGAGAGCGCTGCTGCCGCCGCTGCTTCCCGGTGCCCTGTTGCCGAACAGAATCCGACGTCCGGAAGGTATCGAGCCGCGGTTTTCACCCGCGGAAACGAGGGGCGTTTGCTGAAACCCGGCCGCCACTTCTTCAATTGACGGCAACGTTTCCTCAACGTTTGCGGGCGATGGTTCGTATGTCGCCGTGTCGATTGTCGACGCTTCGACCACCAATGTTTCGGCTGCCGATGCTTCAACTGTCGATGTTTCTACCGTGGCGGTGTCGACTGCCGATGCGTCGACGGCGGCCGTGTCACCCATTTCCGACATCTCCTCGGTTTCTTCGGGCTCGGGAGACGAAGAAGACCCGTTCTCTTCCGCTCCATGGACCGGAGCCGGCGAGGTCGAGGGCTCCTCGGCCTCGGCATGGGTTGGGGGAGCGGTTTCCTCCTCGACTAGATCGGGCTCTTCGGGCATGACGCCCTCCACGCCACCGGCCGCAACCGCTTCCACATCCTGCGGCTGGTCGAACAGGTCGGAAGCCGCCATCGGCTCCGACGATTGGGATGAATGGGTCGGATTCAAGGCCGAGGCCTCAAGATCGGATTCCGGGTCCTCGGTTTCGGTGTCCTCGCCGTTGACGGAAGGCTCTTCCTCAAGACCGGCGGGTGGCAATCGCCCCAACAGCGCCGAAAGGTTCGCCGATTCCGGCTGTGTGACGTCGAAAGTCTCCATTGAAACGTCGCCCAATCCTTGTTGTCCGGACTCATCAGACTCGAAAAACGTCGCTTCCGGCTTTCTCCCCACCCCGGCACTCGGCTCGACTTCGCCGCGCTTCGCGGTTTGCGGCGCCTTTTTCCGATCGTGCGCTTTTTCCAAGATGGGGACTATCCGACGGTCCCTCAGACGTTCCAGTTTCGCCTGAAGATCATCTCCGGTGCTGGGCGACAGCAACGGGTGCGCGGAAAAATTCGAGCTTTTCAGCGTTTCAGCCAAAGCCACCAGCCGCGCCGCACCATATAGGGCGCCGTCAGTCTGTCGCTGGTTCCCATTCCAGGGATTCGTCACTTGATTGTCCCGCGTATCCATCTAACCCTCGTTTGGCGGTGGTCGGTCGTTTTCTCGAAAGCCGACACAATACCATCTTTACGTGTATTTTATCTAGTTTTTTGGCTATCTCTCTTAAGCAAATCCGCGAACCGACACCGGGGCGAAAGCGCCGGCCAAAAACAAATCACTCGTATCGTTTTGATGTTTAAGGTATCTATCTAGGCCAACACCATGACGAGTGAGCGATCAAAAGTTATGCGCCTACTACCATAGGCTGTCATCCGATATTCCCGCGAACCGTTCAATCCCATCATCTACCCTCCTCGCCGAAGTCGTGATGCCCGCTT
Organism: Rhodospirillales bacterium; assembly: GCA_026125865.1. Classification (GTDB taxonomy): domain Bacteria; phylum Pseudomonadota; class Alphaproteobacteria; order Rhodospirillales; family Defluviicoccaceae; genus JADJXQ01. The sequence goes on along the minus strand of JAHCKI010000047.1, from coordinate 4,590 downwards.
CCCGATTCGTCAGTAAGATTTTCTGAGTTCAAGAACCGCCGCCGGCGGTTCGCATCCCGACCGCCGCGCGACCGCATCGGCGCAGCGACGATAGATGGACGGCGCAAACGTCTGAACAATCTGGGACAAGCCCTTGCGGGCACTGATGACCCCCGCGCGATAACCGTCGACAATGTATCCAAAGGCCATCCTCGGATTGGAGCGCGCCACGAATCGGGACAAAAACTGAGCGCGGCACGCTCGATAGGCGCCTTCCGGCATATGAGGCTTCTGAGACTCCACCCACGCGATGAAGCTCTCGTGTTCCGGTGTATCACCCGGGTGGAACACCGGACTTTGGGACAGGCGCTGCGGATCGAAGCGGTCCTCATAAATGGCCAGGGGCTTGTCGATCATGGTGATACGAACGTCGCGCCGCCACATATCCACGGCAAACTGGGTATCGTCGCCGAACGAAAGATCTTCACGAAACGGGCTTGAACGCGCCAGTTCGGCGTCGACGACGACGGTGCTCGGATGTACCCATCCCTTATGCACAAACAAATAGTCGTAAATATCCTCTCCGTGTCGCAACCCGCGGGAGGGCTTGACCCAAAAACGCCCCACCCCTCGATCCACATAGGTCAGGCTGTACACCAGATCGAGCGGCGCCTTTTCCAGGCGCGCGCGACAGACTTCGAGCTTGTCCGGTAAGAATTCATCATCGGCATCGAGAAAAGCGACATAGCGCCCGCGCGCCAACCTCGCGCCCGCGTTCCGGGCCGCCGCCGCACGGCCACGATGTTTGGGGACTAGGCGGATCGGAGCATCGGGGAAACGAGCGAGCGCGCCCTCCATATCGTCGGTCGATTTGTCGTCATCAACAACAATGATTTCGAAATCGCGGCAGGTTTGCACCAGGCACGAAGCAATGGCTTTACCCACCGTATGGGCACGGTTGTACGTCGGGATAACAATAGTGAACAAGGGCTCGGTCATCTATCTTCTTTCATCTCGGACACTTTATCTTCTTTTACTGATAAAATCACCGGCCATATTGGATAAGCTTATGCCCCAAATGGCCCATTACCTTACCGATAGCCTTATTCAACAGCAGCATTGCCCGGATACGCGAAACACGACTGGGCAAAGCAACGACGCAATACGCCAGCGCGACAACCAGCAAACCCATTGTTTTTGCTAACCGAACCGCTTCGTAAGCCGCGCCCGGCATGAACATGCGCTGGACGTTCACGTTCAGGCTTCCCCGTCGCCGCTGTCGACGTACCAGCCAGGAAACACTCAGACGATCCGCCGGAACCGTCTCGTGGGCCACGGCCTTCGTGGACCAGGACATGCGAAATCCCCGCTGTTCGAGGCGGGAAAAGAACACCAGGTCCTCACCGCCGGACTCGGCAAATTCGGGATCGAAGGGTTCCGGCATCAGTGCCCGAAAACAGTCGACCCGGGCCAGAAAGTTTCCCGCCGCAAAAAGCACGCAAGGCGCACCGTCCGGCACATGCATATCCACCTCATAATAATCGGCCAGTTGAGGGCCGAGTTGCGCCCCAGGCGGGAAGCTGGGCAGGACCGGACCACCGACGACGTCCGCACCGGTGGTGTCGAGCACACCAACGATTTCCCGAAGCCATTGCCGATCCGGCCACTCGTCATCGTCCAACATGGCGATGAGACGCGGCCGCATGTCGAGGGCCATCCGCACGGCATGATTTCGCGCGTAGGAAATGCCGGCCCGCAGTTCATGGACAGCCGTCAGCGGCCAGCGGAAGGTTTCCGATATCTCCCCGCAAACCCGCATGCCCTCCCTACCGGCATCGTTGTCCACGACGACCACTGTCAAGCTGTCGTCGTAGTCCAGCGAATCCACCGCCTCCAGGAGACGGCGCAAACCGTCCGGCCGCCGACATGTACAGATGCAGAGGACGACATCAACCATCGTGCGCCCACTTTTCAATGCGCCTCGCGGCTCCGTGCCGTGGGACCATCACGCGGTTGCGCATCCCGACGATCGCGACGCTGCCCGTCGGATCCGATGCGCTCCCACGACTAGCTCTCCGATCCGATTTCCCTCGGAAGCGAGTTTTCGCAACCACTTCGACGGAGGCCGAGGCTTTGGAGCAGCAACATCCCCAACAGCGCCCAAGGCTCCACCAAATAGCGTCGGGCAAAGCGCCCAGGGTTTTCGAATAACCGATATGACCACTCGAGGCCCCAGCGTCCCATCCATCGAGGTGGTGTCGCCACCGCGCCTGAGACATACTCAAGGCACGCACCGGCGGTGAGAACGACGGGAGCGTCGATCAACGATCGATTTTCCTTCACCCAACTCTCCTGACGCGGTGTTCCCATGCCGACGATGCAAACATCGGTGCCAAAGTCGTTCATCCTTTCAATGACGCCCCGGTTATCCTCGCTTCCCGCGGTCGTATCGAAGTAGCCGTCCACTCCATCAATGGTGAGAGTCGGGTACCGGGATCGGACGACGGCGAGGCCGTTTCGCATCGCCTCCGGCGTATTCCCAACCCAAAAAACGCGCCATCCGCGTATCTGTGCCCGTTGCAGCAACGGCCAAATGAAATCGACCCATGTCACGCGCTCCTGGCGGGTCGCTTGCGCGCCGATCAACCGCAACAACGCAATGATCGGCATACCGTCAACCATGAGCGAGGCGTCACGGAAAAGCCGGCAAATACTCGCGTCCTTGAGGCACAAATACAAAGAATGTACATTTATGTAAAATATTTGCCACTTCTGCCTGTATTTCACCAAATTCTGAACATGATCTACATAGTTGTCGATCGTTCCGGGATTGACATGAACACCAAAACAATCCTGTCTTCGTAAATGAAAAGAAGGGTCAAGCGTCAAGTTTTCATGAGTTTCATTCATTCGTACTTGCGTACCTTTTCATCAAAAAAACAGTCGTTGAAATTGAGTTTTTTAATTCGCTCTCTTGCTGGCCTAGTAGAAAATGACCGTAAATATTAAACGGCGACCGCCATTTTTTTCCGGTACCAGTTCCAGGCCGTTGCAAACATATCCTCTAGCCCCGTGTAACGCGGCTGCCAGTCCAGAATCCTTCGCGCTCGATGGGGTGCGGCGATCAGGATGGGTGGGTCACCGGGTCGACGTTCGCATTCGCGGGTTTTTATACGTCGACCCGTGACCCTTTCTCCCTCCCGAACCAATTCCCGAACCGAGAAACCGCGTCCGATGCCGAGGTTCAAGGAAATCGTTTCGCCGCCATCCAGCAAGTACCGGAGAGCGGCCACATGCGCCTCGGCAAGATCGGTCACATGAATGTAGTCCCGCACGGCCGTACCATCGGCTGTCGGATAGTCGGTGCCGTAAATGTCGAATGTCGTTTCGCTGTCCGCCGCCGCGCTGAGAACACGCGGAATGACATGCGGTTCCGGATCGTGATCCTCGCCCAGTTCGCCGTCCGGATCTGATCCCGCGCAGTTGAAATAGCGAAGAGAAACCGAACGCAGGCCATACCCGGCGTCACAATCCCGGAACACCTGTTCCGTCATGTTTTTGCTGTGCCCATAAGGATTGATCGGTGCCCGAGGGTGATCCTCATCAAGCGCATCCGACGACGACAAGCCGTAGACGGCGCAACTACTGGAAAACACGACGGGAATCGGCGAAAACCGTCTCACGGTTTCCACCAGTGACACACTGCCGCCGACGTTGTTCCTGTAATACTTGAGCGGTTCCTCAACAGACTCGCCAACATAGGCGAAGGCAGCGAAATGCAGGACCGCGACCGGCCGATAACGCGTGATAACGTCGGCCAAGGTCTCCCGATCGAGCAAATTGCCCTGCTCCAGCGGTCCCCATTTGACCGCCGCCGCGTGACCGCGTGAAAGATCGTCATAAACGACCGGGCGGTAGCCGGCAGCCGCCAGCGCCTTGCAGGCGTGACTGCCGATGTAGCCGGCGCCGCCGGTGACCAGAACTCGTTGCGTCATTTCGGTACGATGGTATCGGCGAAACGCTGCAAAATACCGGCGCTGATGTTGACCCTTCCCGACGCCCCGGCCATGAGATGTTCGATCGGGAGCAATTTGACCAGGAAGTACCCGATCGAGTGACGCAAACCTTCGTCGAGTGAAACTTGCGGTTCCCAACCGAGAATGGTGCGCGCCCGCGTGATGTCGGGGCAGCGTCGGGTCGGATCGTCGATCGGCAATTCCTTCTCTTCGATCTTGGAGGATGATCCGGTCAGGGCGATGATGCGCTCGGCCAGCTCCCGAATGGGAATCTCCACCGGATTGCCGAGGTTTACCGGGTCATGCACGCCGTCCTTGTTCATCAAGCGTATCAGCCCATCGACGAGGTCATCGACATAACAGAACGAGCGTGTCTGATTGCCGCTGCCGTATACCGTGAGCGGCTGCCTGACCAGGGCCTGCATGGCGAAATTGGAAATCACCCGCCCATCGTCGGGATGCATCCGCGGTCCATAGGTGTTGAAGATTCGCGCAATGCGGATGTCGACACGATGCTGACGGAAGTAGTCGAGAAACAACGTTTCGGCGCAGCGCTTTCCTTCGTCATAACACCCTCGCGGCCCCAAGGCATTGA
>JAHCKI010000462.1 GCA_026125865.1 Rhodospirillales bacterium | reverse complement strand
TCGCGGACTAGGCGGTCGCGTTTTTGGTCGTGATCGGGGGCGGGGGGGGGGGGGGCGGGGGCGGGGAAGGCCGACAGCTTGATGGGGTTGCCGGACATTTTCACGGCACCGGCCGTTGGGTCTTCCACCTGGATCACCATGTTGCGCGCGAGCACTTGCGGATCGGCGAGGACGCGATCGACGGTATTGATGGGGCCGCAGGGAATGCCGGCGGCTTCAAGGACCTGCAGCCATTCCGAGACCGGGCGCCGGCGCAATTCCGTTTCCAGTTCGTCCTTCAGCGCTGCATGATGGTCTGTCCGCAAGGCATTGGAAATAAAGAGAGGGTTGGTTGTCAGGTCAGGCCTGCCCAGAACCTCGCAGAGCTTGGCGAATAGGGCATCGTTGCCGGCGGCGACGATGATATTGCCGTCGGCAGCGGTGAAGGCGTCGAACGGCGTGATCGACGGATGGCGTGCGCCCAAGGGTTGTGGGATTTCCCCGGTCGCCGTGTAGCGGGCGATAGCGTTTTCCAGGATGGCGACCTGGCCGTCGAGCATGCCCACATCCACCAGCATCCCTTCGCCGGTCTTGTTGCGGTGGTGAAGCGCGGCGTTAATGCCGACGGCGGTGAACAGGCCGGCGGTGATGTCGCCGATGGAAGAGCCGACGCGCGTCGGCGGACCGTCCGGGTATCCCGTCAGGCTCATGATACCGCCCATGGCCTGCACCACCATGTCGTAGGCCGGGCGTTTGGAATAGGGGCCGGTGCGGCCGAAGCCGGAGCAGGCGGCGTAGATCAGCTTGGGGAACCGGCCGTGCAGAGCCTCCCAGCCGTACCCCAGCCTGTCCATGGCGCCGGGGCGATAGTTCTCGACCAGCACGTCGGCCGTGGCGAGAAGTGCCTCGAAGGTGGCGCGGTGCGCGTCGTCCTTGAGGTCGAGGGCGATGCTTTCCTTGCCGCGATTGAGCGACATGAAATAGGCCGACTTGCCGCCGGAGAACGGACCGAAATGGCGAGAGTCGTCGCCCGTTTCCGGCACCTCCACCTTGATCACCCGGGCGCCGAGATCCGCAAGCACCATGGTGCAATAGGGCCCGGCGAGAACCCGCGTCAGGTCGATGACCAGGAGACCGTCAAGGGGACCCGTCGACGTCATGGCGTTGCTCCTTGCCGGGAGGGATGGGCAGGGCGCCGGCATCCGCCTTGGTCCGGTATGATCATTGCTCCGGCCCCATCAGCACATTCGGCAACCACAGCGCTATCTCGGGGAAGATGCCGAGGATGACGATACCGAGAACCATGCACCCCACATACGGCAGCGAACCGCGCAGGATCGAACCCAGGGGCAACTCCGGTAGGATCGCGTTGATGACGAACAGGTTGAGCCCCACGGGAGGCGTTATCAGGCCTATTTCCATGTTGATGGTGAAGATGACCGCAAACCAATAGGGATCGAAGCCGGCCTGGGTGATGATCGGCAGCAGGATCGGCGCCGTCATCAGGATTACCGCGACCGGT
>JAHCKI010000461.1 GCA_026125865.1 Rhodospirillales bacterium | reverse complement strand
GCGAAACAGCATGTCGCTTTCGAAAAAGTACCGTTGGTGGATTTTATGCAGTGGAAGCAAGCGCAACACGCGCATCGACAACGCGGTAAAGCCATTGGTGGGGTCCATGACCGACCAATATCCGGAAGACAGTTTCGTCATGAACGACAACGCCGCGTTGCCGATCAAACGCTTGCGCGGCATTTCGACCAGATCCTCCGGACTAAAGAATCGGTTCCCCTTTACGTAATCGCACCACCCTCGGCTGATCGGATTGACGATCGCCGAAATCAGGGACGGATCCACTTGTCCGTCCCCGTCCAGCTTCACAATGACGGTGGCGTCCGTATCCATGGCGGCGCGATAGCCCGTGATCGTCGCTCCACCGACACCCTGGTTGCGCTCGTGACGAATGAGTGACACGCGTGGGTCGCGGCAATGGGCAGCGATGAGCGTACCGCTCCCATCGGGGCAAGCATCGTCGACCGCGAAAATGTAAGATACCTCGGGACCAATTCCCGCTAAAGTCTGAAGGATTCTTCCCGTCACCCGATAGCAGGGAACAACGACCGCAATGATGGGAAGCTCCAGCAGCGGCGGCACCTCGACATCTGACAGACCGCGCGACGGATATTGACCGTGCTTCATCGCTTTACTTCATCCAGTGCGGGTCATCGCACCTCCCGCCAATATTCTCGGAGAAAGGCGCCCATTCTGCAAGTCAACAATTCGTCACTACAACGCCGGAGTACCGAAACAGGTATCACTTTTACCCTCGATCTCGAACGTCATCGAGCTTCAGCGGACGGCAATACAAGATTAGCGAGTAATACAACCCGTTTGCTTGAGTTTCTCGACTCGCTCGCGGTGAAAGGCACCGTTTTTTCGGTCGGTCACGTCGCCCGCGACCATCCCGCGCTCATTCGATCCATTGCCGAGAACGGTCACGAACTGGCCTGCCACGGTCTTGTTCATCGTCCCCTGGATCGGGAAACCGAAGCAAGTTTTGTCGCCGACACAGCGGATGCCAAGGCCATGATCGAGGATGTGGCCGGCGTTCAGGTACATGGCTACCGCGCGCCCATATTCTCGTTGACACCGCGCACGCCTTGGGCCGCCGACGCCATTCGGAACCTCGGCTTCCGCTATTCGTCGAGCGTGATGCCGGCGGCCAATCCTCTCTATGGTCACTCACTTGCTCCACAACGCCCCTTTTTCTGGCCGAACGGACTCGTCGAGCTTCCCTGCCCCGTGGCTCGAATGGGCGTGCTGTCCTTTCCCTTCCTGGGCGGCATCTACTTACGCTATCTGCCGTCCGTGGCGCTGCGATGGCTGCTGCGGCGTCATGAAGGAACTGGGCTTTGGACCTACTGCCACCCCTATGATTTCGACAGCGAAGAGGGCTTCGTACGCTTTGACGGCGTCGGCCTCGTGGCTTCCCTGCTGCTTTCGGCCAACCGGGCACGAACCTTTGACCGCATAAAGCGAGTATTGGCGTTCGGCGTGGCTCCACCGCTCGCGGATCGCGT
>JAHCKI010000460.1 GCA_026125865.1 Rhodospirillales bacterium | reverse complement strand
CGATTTCCACGTTCTGCACCCGGGGGGCAAGCTTGGCCGGCAACTGCTGCGCGTCGCCGATATCATGCATGTGGGCGACGCACTGCCACTGGTTGGCCGTGACACGCACATGGCCGAGGCCCTGATCACCATGACGGCGAAAAGTTTCGGATGCGTCGGCGTCGGCGACGAAGGCGGCGCCCTCGCCGGCATCGTCACCGACGGCGATTTGCGCCGCCACATGTCGCCCGATCTGATGAGCCTGAACGTCACCGATATCATGACGCAGGGGGCCACCACCATTCGCGCCGACGCGCTGGTCAGCGAGGCGCTGCACGTCATGAACGGCGGCGGCGGTCGGCCCATCACCAACCTGTTCGTGGTGGACGATGGCAAGCCGGTCGGCATCATTCATATTCACGACTGTCTGCGGGTGGGAGTGGCCTGATGAACGCCGTCGCGGACATGCCGGGGGGTGGTGCGCCTCCTTCGGATAACGACGGCGCCTCTCCCTTCGGCGCTATTCCCCCCTCGTTCGAGCGCGTCCTGCCCCTGCGGGCGCGGGAGACATTGCAGCGTATAGCCGTCCGGACGAAAACCATCCGCGTCATGCGATTGGTGCTACCGGCCATCGCGATCTTGTTGATCGGATTGGTCGTGCTGTGGCCGTACCTGACGCCCGAGCGATCGGGATTCCAGATCGGTTTCGCCGACGTGGAAGATTCGGTCGAAAGCATGAGCATGATCGATGCGCGCTTCGTCGGCACCGACGAAAACAACCTGCCGTTCACCGTCAGCGCCGAGCGGGTGGACAACCTGGTTCCGGGAGCGACCGAAATGGTTTTACGGTCGCCGGCGGCGGACATGACGTTGGAAGACGGAAGCTGGGTCATGGTTCGCTCCAAGACCGGCGAGTACAAGGTGGAGGCCAAGTCGCTCGATCTCGTCGGCGACGTCGAGATGTTCCATGACGGCGGTTACGAATTCCGAACCTCCCGCGCCAGCGTCGATCTTGGACGGGGCGTGATCACGGGTAGTGAGCCCGTGGCCGGACACGGTCCCTTTGGGGAAGTGACCGCCGAGGGATTCCAGGTAAAGGACGAGGGCCGATCCATCGTCTTCCAAGGACAATCGCGGTTGTTCATTTACCCAGGGGCGATGAGGTCGCAGCAATGAAGGAAATGAGGGGCTTGGCGTCTCTGTTCGTCCTAGCCGGCTTGCTGATGACCGCCTCGATGGAACCGGCCAACGCCCAGGATCAGGCACAGCCGACGCGGCAGGCTGACAATGTCGGTCTCGACATGGGCGGGTCCGACCTTCCCCTTGAGATCACCGCCGATAACGGGATCGAATGGGAACAACGGCAAGCGGTCGTCCGGGCGCGGGGCAACGCGCGCGCCGTGCGCGGCGATGTCTCGGTGAAGGCGAACGTCTTGAGCGCCTACTATCGGGAGAAGCCGGATGGCCAGACGGAAATCTGGCGTTTGGACGCCGCCGGCGATGTGGAGATCATGTCAACCACCGATACCGCCT
>JAHCKI010000046.1 GCA_026125865.1 Rhodospirillales bacterium | reverse complement strand
CCAAGGCAACGGCCACCGGCAAGCCGACGTATCCCAGACCGATAACCGCAACGCGACGATCGTGACCCATACAAAGTCTCCTCAATTCTCAATTTTAGCGGGCAAAAAAAAAAGACTCTCTCGTAATACGAACACTTCTTTGCCAGCAGAACGTGTTCGTGTCAAGGGTGCGTCCGACGAACGGTGTCGGTTGCGTTGGCGTCGGGCAATTGGGTACCACGGCGAGCCAGGTAAATGCCAGTGAGGATCATGGCCGCACCGACGGCCTGGACGGGGCCGAGCGCTTCCCCCAAGAGCACCCACGCCAACACTGCCGCAACCGCCGGCTGCAAAAGAAGGCTGACCGAGGAAAACGCGGCGGGCAGATGGGCCAGGGCATAGGCGATCATGCTCTGGCCTCCCACATGGGAGATCAGCGCCAAGCCGGCGAGGATGGCCCACCCGTGCACCGAGGTGGCGATGAGGTTTTCGCCCGAGATCACCGCAATGGGCAAAAGCGAAGCGCAATTGAACAGGCCCGACCACGCCATGATGGTCGGCGTCGAAAACCGCGCCCTCAGCTGCCCGACGGTGATGATGTAGGCGGCATAGAAGACCGCCGTCGTCAGACCCAGGGCATCGCCGATCAGGTGCGCGGCGCTGAGCGTGAAACTGCGCCCCATGAGAACGCAGGCGCCGACGAGCGCCGCGACCATGCCGATCAGAAACGTCCGCGAAAACCGTTCGCCGAACAGGACATAGCCGGCGATGGCGACGAAGACGGGCGCGAAGTTGGCGAGCAGGGTGGCGTTGGCGACCGTGGTGAAGTTGATCGACCAGTGCCAGAAGGCCAGGTCGCCGGTGAAGAACAACCCGGCCAGCATCAGGCCCATATAGTCGGCTCGACACGACGGCCGCGAGGCCCGCGCGCGCGTCGTTGACGGGCTCCCGCGCGGCTGCATGGCGTTCCACACCCAAAGCGCCGGCAAGGCGAGGAAAAGCCGATGAAAGGCGGTGGCGGTCGGTCCCAGTTCGCTCAACCGCACGAAGATAGGCGCAAACGCGATGGCCACCGCGCCGGCGAGAAGCACGGGCAACGCAAAACGCCCGACCGCGCCTTGACCATCCGGGAAATGTGTGGTCCTCAACTCGGGTGTTCCCGGATCGCCGTGTCGGTTCTGCGTGTCTTTCGGCATGCCCTTTCCCTCACCGTTCCGCTGACGCGCGCCTCTTGGTCACTCTTGCCCTCACCCTCCCGCTGGCGCGGGCCCCTCTCCCGCAAGCGGGCGAAGGCTTTATACCTCGTCATCACCTCGGATGCCTCTGGATTGCCGCGCCGGCTCGCAATGACGGCTGGGAAATTTTTCCTCGTCATCGCGAGGCGCGTGAGCGCCGTGGCGATCCATGGACTTCCTTGCCAGCTTGCGGAGAAGGGTGGAGTGAGGGCAATTGCCGTCAATTCCTAGGCGATCTGCATTTGGAAATTTTCAACCAAAAAATGCAACATCATGTTGCGTTTTTATACGGATTGTGCATGGTTTGCCACGCAATATATCGCTGCAATACATTGATATCATTACTTTTGTGTCCGAATCGGCGCGCGAAATGTATGAAAAAGTATGGAAAAGTATTCAAAAACACCCGTAACCTGCTGATTTCACACGATACTACCCTTCATTGCTTTTTGCGCAACGCAATTCCACCAAAAGGATCCATGCCGACCAAACCCGCATGCGAACAATATATGAACATATTCCGGTGCCGCAGCGTTGTCAATCAGCCTGATTCGCAAAGGCGACGTAGCACAACATACCTCGTTATCGTGAAGCGCGTGAGCGCCGTGGCGATCCACAAACCGCCACTCGGATCGAAAACCGGGTCGCGGTTACCTCGACGTCCGCAATTCGGGGTTTCGAATTGAGTTAAGACACTGGAAACCTTGGGGTCGACCTTTGAGGGTCGGCACTACAGAGCGGCGGCTGCGGGGTCAGGTTTCGGTGGTGGCGGCGAGGCGCGGTGGCGGCATGTGCGGCGCGAAACCCAGGCTTCGACCAGCGTGCCGCCCACCGAGAAGTGCTCGCTCGACAACAGCGGTGCCACCTTCGGATGCTGCAGCAACGCAGAATGCAGCATCTCCAGCGGGATCGAGGGGCGATTCTCCGATGAATATGCCGCATGAACGCATCGCCCAGCGAGGCCAGAACCTCACGCACCACGGGCCGGATCACCCGCAAAGAATGACCCGTCGGCATCCGGCTCTCCTGATCAATACACGAAAGCAGACCAACCCGATCCCAGTATCCGCCGTGCATCAGACCCTAAAGAGAATCACGACCGCGCAGCCGTTGCGAGGTTTTTCCGCAACCTGCCAGAGGGACAAGCCGTTTTTGGCAATCGAAGAGTGCCCCGCTCTGCACCGAATTCGCTGTCAATCCAACGTGACGGCGCATTCAGCAGGTCAGCGGTTTGAATTGGACGGGGAAGACAGCCGAAGCGGCGGAGCCATTTCAACCAATAAGGGCAACCCTTCCTGTTTTTGCTCCTAAAGCGGACGAACCGCGAGGTTATCCGGCCTCGTGGAGGTTGCAGTGGGCGATGACGAAATCGGCAATCGCTTCCACGTCGCTGAGGTCGAGCACCCGTCGGTCGAGCCCTGGGAGCGGGACATCGGAGGCAACCGCCACGATTCTCGGATCGGTTGTGCAGATCAGCGGCTTCCCCACAGCCGGCCGGTGCACTTCCAGCCGATCGTGGGGCAAGTTCTTGAAGCCTTCGACCAGCAGCAGATCGACAGGGGCGAGGCGCGGCAGGATCGCGTCCAGCGTCGGTTCGGTGCCGCCGTGAACCTCGTGGAACAGGATCATGCGGGCCGACGAAAGCAGCACAACGTCGGTGGCACCGGCCAAGCGGTGGCGGTAACTATCTTTGCCCGGGCGGTCCGGGTCGATCGCATGCGAGGTATGCTTGACGGTCGAAACTGTGAAGCCGCGACGGATGACGGCTGGCAGAAGGGATTCAAGCAGCGTGGTCTTGCCACTGCCGCTCCACCCGATCAGCCCGAAGATCTTCATGGTTCGCCGGCGCCGACGCTGCCCTTGCGGCGGGCGGAGAGCGGCTCCTCCGCCGCCGCTCCGGCGTTCGCATCGAACACCAGACGATGGGTGCCGGAGAGCGCCACGAAGCGCCGGCCGCGAGCGCGGCCGATCAGCGTGAGCCCGGCACGCCGGGCCAGCTCAACGCCCCACGCCGTGAAACCGGAGCGGGAGATCAGGACCGGGATCTGCATCTGCACCGTCTTAATCACCATTTCGCTGGTCAACCGGCCGGTGGTGTAGAAGATCTTGCCGGCCGGGCCGATCCCGTTGAGGTGCATGTAGCCGGCGATCTTATCGACTGCGTTGTGCCGGCCGACGTCCTCCATATAGACCAGGACACGGTCGCGTGCGCACAACACGCAACCGTGGATCGCTCCGGCAGCCAGATACAGGCTGGGCAGGGTGTTGATCGTCCGGGTCAGGGTATAGAGCCAAGAGGTGCGGAGGCGTGCATCGGGATCAAGTGTCGTGGCGTCGAACTTCTCCATCACGTCGCCGAACACTGTGCCCTGGGCGCACCCGGACGTCAGCACCTTCCTGCTGAGCTTTTCTTCGTAGTCGGTGATCCGGGCGGTACGAACGACCACCGTCTCGATCTCGTCGTCATGATCGATCGCGGTGATCTCGTCGTCAGCACGGAGCATGTTCTGATTAAGCAGGTAGCCGACTGCCAGACACGCCGGATGGTCGCCGATCGTCATCATGGTGACGATCTCCCGGCTGTTGAGGAACAGCGTCAGCGGCCGTTCGATGATGACCTGCGCTGTTGCCAACCGCCCGTCCTGGTCGACCCCGTCCAGCCGGGCAGTCAGTTTCGGATCGGCCGGATCCGGCAACACCAGGGGGTCGTCCATGTCCACGCCTCCGGCGCCTCAACTTCGCGATGTTGGCGAAACCCTATCGCCGTTCGGACCGAAGCGCCATCAACAATTCCCGTCGGCTGGTCGTCGCTTCCGCTAGAGCAAAATGAATTGGAGCACGACCGGTCGACTAGGCTGACCGAGCCTAGTCGAACCGTGCTCTAGCGGCGCGGGGTGGTTCGGGATCTCCACCCGAGCGAACCCGGAACAGGCCTATTCGAGATCGATCATCCCGTCGATCGACACGTCCAGGTCGACGCCTTCCAGCGTGATACGAGCGATCGCCTTGATCCCGCCGCCCGCCGGCAGCCGGCCCGCGGCGGCGGCGGCCCGGATCGCCATTTCGATCTCCCGCTGAGACGTCACGCCGACTTTTTTCAGGAACTTTCGAAGGCTCATGTTCAGAACGTCTTCGTCCATGTCTTCACCCCTTTGTGGCGCCGGTCACACCACCTATCCGACCGGCAGATTGATGAGTAGGATTTTAGGCCGATCGCCGCCAAAAGTTAGGCATCTAGAGCACCGCGCGATCAGATTGGGTCAATCTGATCGCGCGGTCGTGCTCAACATCTTTAGAATCTAGAGCAAATTCATGCGATCAGGTGACCAGACCTGATCGCATTTTGCTCTAGAGCCACGGTATCGTTCGTTGGTGGATTGGTCTAATCCTTGTTGTCATCGAATTTGTTGTCGATATCCCGCCGATTGCGCTGCTCCAGGTAGTCGTCGGTTGTCCGCGGAACCGGCCGCGGCGAGGCGGCGAACGGCACTTCGGTTTCCTCGAACTGGGCGACGACCCGGCAGTCCTCGCACATCTTGATGAGATCGAGCTTACCGGGCGCGGCGAACATCGAATGCCCGGAGAGACGCTCGACCAGCCGCTCGATCGTCGTGCGCGTGCCGAACGGCTTGCCGCAGCGGATACAGCAGAAGGGCACCTCTTCCTTCAGGACGACCTTCCGCCGCGCCGCTTCCGTGAAATCGATGCGCGGCTTCAGCGTGATGGCGTTCTCGGGACAGGTGTTGCGGCAGAGCCCACACTGCACGCAGCGCTCTTCCGTGAAGGTCAGCTGCGGTGTGTCCGGATTGTCGCCGAGGGCGCCGGTCGGGCAGGCGCCGACGCAGCTGAGGCAGAGCGTACAAGCCGCGACGTCGAGAAGGATCCGGCCGAACGGTGCGCCGGCTGGAATCTCGAGCACGTCGACCGGTGCCGGGGCCTCGGCGTGGATGTGCCGGAGAGCCAGCCTGAGCGTGGTCCGCTTGTCGTCAAGCGCACGGTAGGCTGCGCCCTTCGCGACCTTGGGCCGGGGCGCCGCGCCGTAGAGCCGTTCCTCGAGGTCGGACGGGTCGGTCACCTCGTCGATGACCACGGGGTTCCCTGCGTAGCCGAGGCCGGTGGCCAGGACGTCCACAAGTTTCGCGTGGCGGCGCAGGGGCTCGAGTGAGTCTCGGTGTTCGGGCCCGGCGAGGATCCGGATCCGGGCGCCGCCGTAGGCCAAGGCGGAAAGCAGGACGTCGAGACCGATCTGGGTGATCTCGTTGACCGCGAAGGGCACCACGGCGGCGGGCAGGCCGCGGCCGGCGCGCGCCATCAAGTTCAGCATCTCCTCGCCGTGGCGGGCGTCGTGGATCAGCAGCACCATGCCCGTTCCGCCGGCAACGTGGAACGTCCTCGTCAGGGTACGCAGGCGTTCCAAAAGAGCGCTGCCGCGCGGCAGGTCGAAGACGATGGCGCCGGTCGGACAGACGCTGGCGCATGCGCCGTGCCCCGAGCAGATGGCGGCGTCGACCGACGCATGATCGCCGTCGGGAACCACTGCGCCGGTCGGGCAGTCGCTAAAGCAGAGGTCGCAGCCGACGATTTCGTTGCGTTTGTGCGCACAGATCGCCGGATCGATTTTCAAGTAGCGCGGCTTCTCGAACCGGCCGACGAGGTCGGCGGCGGCGAACAGCGCTCTCTGCACGGCGACCGGGTCCGACGGTTCGGCGCGGACGTAACCGTCCCGCTTGTCGGGAGCCGGGAACAGCGGCGTGTCGCCCGACAGATCGACCAGGACGTCGCAGTGCAAAACGGCGCCGTCCCGACCCGGCAGGAATGCGAAGCCGGCCCGCGCCGAGGGCGAAGAGGCGGCGAAACTGTCGATGGTGACCTCGAAGGCGCCGAGCCGGCCGGAGGCCTTGCGAACGACGCCCTGAAACACCGGCACGTTCATCACCGGCGGGGGCACGGCTCCGTCGCCACTCTTCAGGAGACAGGTAACGTTGAGCCGGCCGGCGAGCTGGCGGGCCGCCGACAGGGCCATTTCGCCCGAGCCGTAGATGAGCGTCACGCCGTCCGATGCCAGCTCTACGGCCGGCGTCGGATCGATATCGAGGGCGGCTTCGGCGATCAGGGCCGCCATCTTGGCCTCGGCCGAGCGGCCCTCGGCCGACCAACCGGCTCGCTCGCGGATGTTGACGCAGGCGATGGAATGATCCGGCGCGATTTCCGATGCGATCTCGGCGAACAGCGGCGCTTCCTGCGTGCAGCAGACCACGAGATCCCGGGAGCTCTCGACTGCCCGGCGGAAGTTGTCGATCTGGGAACGGCAAAGGTGCGTATGCACGAACGGCGCGCCCGCGTCGAACGGGGCTGCCAGCTTCGCTGCGTCGAACGTCATGGTCTGCTCGCAATCGCAGACCAGAACCTGTTTTTCGTGCACCTTCATCGCCGGCCTCCCGGGCAAATGCGTTGTCGCTTCGTTTCCCGAAGAATTGATCATATAGTGGCCGACCCGCAAGGCCGCGAGCGGTCCGCGGTCCCCGCGACGTTCGCACGAGCCCGGCGGATGCTTATGTGCGAGCAGGTAACGGAGCGTCGGATTCATGGTTCGGAGCGATCCACCGTCGGTCACCGATCTGTCGAACCGGATGCGGCTCGGCATCGTCGTCGAACGGAGAGATAGTAGCCACACGTGGGGCGCACCACAGTGGCGACCAATCGCCGTCATGCCCGGCGTCGGCCCGGATGCGCCGCCGCGTTGCCTGCGCGAAGGCGCCGGTTGGTCCCACTGGCTCGCCGGCTCTCTGGAACTCGAGCTGTTCAGGCGGGAGACCGAAGGCTACCGCCTGAACCTTTTCAGCAATTCGCCGCAGGTGTTCGTCGTCGTGCGGCCTGCTGAGGACAGCGACGGTGTCGAGCCGTTCCTGGCGACAGCCTGCCCGTACGAGGCGCAGGACTACATGGACAGCGGCGAGGAAACGGTTGAGGGCGTGGCGATGCCCGAGGCGGTGACGGCCTGGGTGCAGGCGTTCGTCGACCGCCACCATCAGGATGAGCCGTTCGTCAAGCGCAAGCAGAAACCCAAGACGAGGACGGAAAGCGCGGAGCGCGATCCGTTCTGGCGACCGCCTCCGGTGGTGCGTCGTGGCTCGTAAGTCGGAAAGTTCGCTGAACCGTTGGTCGCGCCTGAAGCGCACCGGTACGGCGGAGCAAGGGCCCGGGCGCGCAACGCCAGCGACCATGGCGCCAAAGGCGGAAGTGGCGCCGGCCGACCGGTACGAAGACCCCATCGCTCCGAACGAACCCCCACCCGTCGACCTCCCGACCCCCGAGACGCTGGACAAGGACTCAGATTTCAGCGCGTTTTTGAAGGACGGCGTGCCGGAAGCGCTCCGCCGCCGGGCGCTGCGCGTGCTGTGGCGTAGCGATCCGGTCCTCGCCAATCTCGACGGGCTCAACGACTACGACGAGGACTATCGCTCCATCGGAACGGTCGTCGAGGCGGTGCGGACCGCCTACGCCGCCGGCCGCGGATATCTGGACCGCGAGAAGCCGGAGCAGGCGGACGCGGTGGCGTCCCGGGCGTCGGACCAGCCACTTCGGGAAGTGCCCGAGACAGACGACGATGCGGGCCAAGCTCGCGAGAAAGTGCCGCCGGAAGCGGACGATTCCGATGGTGATCCGAATGCCGGGGTTGGATAACGCCCATACACAGACTGCGAACAGGATAGGTTGGTAGTCCTGTCACGCCGAAGGTCCGGGGCGAATACATAATCTTGGGTTTGGCGAATTTTTGGTTTGGCGTTGACTTCGCCTTTTCGAGGTTCGATAATTTTTGACTGTAGGGATGGCTGCGGATCCTGACATCAATGCGAGCGCGAAACGCGCCGCGAACAATAACCAACCGCAGGAAGGGAAACGTCTTTTTGCTACCAGACCGGAACGCACTTGCGTCCGTCGCCAATGAAGATGTTCTGCGCGCCCGCTTCTACGGGTTGCTCGCCCTAGTTCTGAGCGCGCCGCCGGATGCCGAAACCCTGTCCGTGTTGCGCCGGCTCGAAGCCGACGACACGCTCATCGGCCGCTGTCTCGGGGCCTTGGCGGAAGCCGCCGAGCTCGCTTCGCCCAATGACGCTGAGGACGAATTCAACGCCTTGTTCGTCGGTTTGACCGAGGGCGAATTGAAGCCGTACGGCTCCTACTACCTGACGGGGTTCTTGTACGAAAAACCGCTCGCCGACCTGCGCTGGGACATGGAGCGGCTCGGCATCGCGCGCGGCGACGATGTGTCGGAACCGGAAGACCACATCGCGTCGTTGTGCGAGGTCATGCAGGGACTGATCGTCGGCAATTTCGGCGAACCGGCTGACCTGGCGACCCAGAATCGCTTTTTCGACATCCACCTCGCCCCGTGGGCGTCACGCTTTTTCGAGGATCTGGAAACGGCTGACTCTGCCGTCCTCTATCGACCGGTAGGATCCCTCGGTCGCGCGTTCATGGCCATCGAACGAGAAGCGTTTGCGATGGTGGCTTAGCAGGCGCCGCGTTTTCCAGGGTCCGGCGCCGAATTCGTCTCCCGCCGCTCACCGGTGGCGTGAGGCCCGGTTCAAGGACAAGGGAGACAACGACCATGAATAAAGAAAACAAAAAGAAACAGATGAGCCGCCGCGCGTTTCTTCGGAACGCCGGACTCGGCGCAGGCGCGTCGGGTGTAGCGGCCGTTGCGCTGGCCGGAAGCCGGCCGGCCGAAGCCGCAGCGGAGTC
The DNA here is from genome assembly GCA_026125865.1 of Rhodospirillales bacterium. GTDB lineage: Bacteria > Pseudomonadota > Alphaproteobacteria > Rhodospirillales > Defluviicoccaceae > JADJXQ01. The sequence continues at coordinate 2,854 of JAHCKI010000046.1, read as the reverse complement.
CGCATCGGGACGTCCCGCAGCCGGCTATCGCGAGACAGAGCACGTGCGTCGCGTGTACGCGCTGTCGCGGTTCTAAGACCCATAACAGGAGGACTCGTCCATGTTGTCCAAAAGACATGACGGGGTTGCGAACGGCCCCCGTATGTCGAGGGTGCTCACGAGCGTTCTCGGAGGCGCGATCGATCGACGCACCTTCCTCCGCCGATCCGGACTGACCGCGGGCGGCGCCGCGCTGGCGGCGGCGATCCCGGCCGGAACGGTGAAGAAGGCGTCGGCTCAAACAGGCGCCAACACCGCGCGCAAGCTGGAAGAAGTGAAGTCCGTCTGCACCCACTGCTCGGTGGGCTGCACGGTCCTTGCGGAGGTCGACAAGGGTGTGTGGATCGGGCAGGAACCCGGCTTCGACAGCCCGTTCAACCTCGGCGCTCATTGCTCAAAGGGCGCGGCGGTGCGCGAGCATGCGCACGGCGAACGCCGCCTCAAGAGCCCGATGAAGCTGGAAGGCGGCAAGTGGAAGAAGATCTCCTGGGATCAGGCGATCGCCGAGGTTGGCGACAAGATGCTGGAAATCCGCAACGCTTCCGGCCCCGACTCGGTGTACTGGCTCGGCTCGGCCAAGCACAACAACGAGCAGGCATACCTGTTCCGGAAGTTCGCGGCGTACTGGGGGACCAACAACGTCGATCACCAGGCGCGGATCTGTCACTCGACTACGGTCGCGGGTGTCGCCAACACCTGGGGCTATGGCGCGATGACGAACAGCTACAACGACATCCACAATTCGCGTGCCATCTTCCTGATCGGCGGTAACCCCGCGGAAGCCCATCCGGTCTCGCTGCTCCACATCCTGAAGGCCAAGGAGCAGAACAACGCGCCGCTGATCGTCTGCGACCCGCGGTTCACGCGTACGGCGGCCCATGCCGACGAGTATGTGCGGTTCCGCCCGGGTACGGACGTCGCGCTGATCTGGGGAATCCTCTGGCACGTCTTCGAGAACGGCTGGGAGGACAAGGAGTTCATTCGCCAGCGCGTCTGGGGGATGGACCAGATCCGCGAAGAAGTCGCGGCGTGGGCCCCCGAAGAGGTCGAGCGCGTCACCGGCGTTCCCGGCGCGCAGCTCAAGCGTGTTGCCCGCACGCTGGCCAACAATCGTCCGGGTACGGTGATCTGGTGCATGGGCGGCACCCAGCACACCAACGGCAACAACAACACCCGGGCCTACTGCGTGCTGCAGCTTGCCCTCGGCAACATGGGCGTCTCGGGCGGCGGGACGAACATCTTCCGCGGCCACGACAACGTGCAGGGTGCCACCGATCTCGGCGTCCTGTCGCACACGCTTCCCGGCTATTACGGCCTCGCGGAAGGATCGTGGAAACATTGGGCGCGGGTGTGGGAGACGGACTACGAGTGGCTCAAGGGCCAGTTCCAAGACCAGAAGATGATGGAAGGCAAGGGCATCCCGGTGTCCCGCTGGATCGACGGCGTGCTCGAGGCCAAGGAAAACATCGATCAGCCCGACAACGTCCGGGCGATGGTGTTCTGGGGCCACGCCCCGAACTCGCAAACCCGCGGACCGGACATGAAGAAGGCGATGGAAAAGCTCGATCTCCTCGTCGTCATCGATCCGTATCCGACGGTCACCGCGGTGATGCACGACCGTACCGACGGCGTCTACCTGCTGCCGGCGGCGACCCAGTTCGAGACCTACGGCTCGGTGACGGCGTCCAATCGGTCGATCCAGTGGCGCGACAAGGTCATCGATCCAGTGTTCGAATCGAAGCCGGACCACGAGATCATCTACCTGTTCGCCAAGAAGTTCGGCATTGACAGCGAGATGTTCAAAAACATCAAGATCGAGGGCAGCGAGCCGCTGGTCGAGGACATCACCCGCGAGTTCAATCGCGGCATGTGGACGATCGGCTACACCGGTCAGTCACCCGAGCGTCTGAGGGCGCACATGAAGCACCAGGCGACTTTCGACAAGACGACGCTGCAGGCGAAGGGTGGTCCGCTGGACGGCGAATACTACGGCATGCCGTGGCCGTGCTGGGGGACGGCCGAGATGGGTCATCCGGGGACACCCAACCTCTACGATCCCTCGAAGCCGGTGGCCGAAGGCGGCCTCTGCTTCCGGGCCCGATTCGGGGTGGAGAGGGACGGCCAGAACCTGCTCGCCGAGGGCTCGTATCCGGTCGGCTCCGAGATCCAGGACGGCTATCCCGAGTTCACGATGGCGATGCTGCAGAAGCTCGGCTGGGACGGCGATCTCACCGATGCGGAGCGGCAAACCATCGAGGCCATCGCGGGTGAGAAGACCAACTGGAAGACCGACCTCTCGGGCGGCATCCAGCGGGTGGCCATCGAGCACGGCTGCGCCCCGTTCGGCAACGCCAAGGCGCGGTGCGTGGTATGGAACTTCCCGGACCCCGTTCCGATCCACCGCGAGCCGCTCTACACGCCGCGGCGTGACCTGGTCGCCGACTACCCGACTTACGCCGACACCAAGAACTATCGCCTGCCGACGCTTTACGAGAGCATCCAGAAGCAGGATTTCTCGAAGGACTTCCCGATCATCCTCACGTCCGGCCGACTGGTCGAATACGAGGGCGGCGGCGACGAGACCCGGTCCAACCCGTGGCTCGCCGAGTTGCAGCAGGACATGTTCATCGAGATCAACCCGTCGGATGCCGCCGAGCGCGGCATCAAGGACGGGGCGTGGGTCTGGGTGACCGGTGCCGAGCACAGCTCCAAGGCCCGCATGAAGGCGCTGGTCACCGAGCGCGTCGGCAAGGGCGTCACCTGGTGTCCATTCCACTTCGCGGGCTGGTTCCAGGGCGTCGACCAGCGCGGCAAC
>JAHCKI010000459.1 GCA_026125865.1 Rhodospirillales bacterium | reverse complement strand
GATCTGTTCGACAGGAACGGCCGCCGTCCCTGGGCTACCGTCAACTTCGTCAACGCGCACGACGGCTTCACCCTCGCCGACCTTGTCGCTTACAACCACAAGCACAACGACGCCAACAAGGAGGATAGTCGCGACGGCACCGACAACAACAACTCCTGGAATTGCGGTGTCGAGGGTCCGACGGACGATCCCGAGGTCTTACGGCTTCGTCTCAAGCAGCGGCGCAACTTATTCGCCACCCTGTTTTTGTCCCAGGGTCTGCCCATGTTCGTCGCCGGCGACGAATTCGGCCGCACGCAAAACGGCAACAACAACGCCTACTGTCAGGACAGCGAGATAAGCTGGATGGACTGGTCGGGCATCAGCGACGAGGACAAGCGGTTCCTTGAGTTCGCGCGCCAGATCATCCGGCTGCGCCGGGACCATATCGTTTTCAGCCGGGCGCACTTCTTCCATGCCAGATATATCCCCGGCACCGAAATCAATGACATTGCCTGGTGCCTTCCGGACGGCACCCACATGCGGGACGAGGATTGGGCGGACCCGAACCTGCAAGCACTTGGTTTCGTGATCCGCGGAGAAGCCGGAGAATATCACCTGACCCCCACCGGCGAGCCGCAACCTGATGACAGTTTTCTGCTCATCCTAAACGCTCATCACGGGTCCGTGACATGGACTCTCCCAACGATCGATGTTGGTGCCTGTTGGCAACGCCTCTTGGATACGGATGAAGACGACCTGGTGATGGAAGGTCCCATGTACAAGGATCTGGACACTTATGAAGTCAAGCCGCGGTCGATGGTTTTGATGATTCGATGCGACGGTGAAACCGCGATGCAGGACCAATAGCCATGACCAATTTCGCCCACATCATGCCGTTCGGCGCCGCGACGACAAATGCGGGAACGCGCTTTCGTTTGTGGGCGCCGGATTGCGACACCGTGTCGTTATGCCTGGAAGGTCCGCGCATCGACCGCGAAATCCCGCTGCAGCGGGATGCCGAAGGCTGGTGCGAGGCTGTGATCGAGGATGCCGGCGCCGGCACCCGGTATCGCTATCGCATCGACGGCGGCATTCTCGTGCCCGATCCGGCGTCCCGGTTCCAGCCCGACGACGTGCATGGCGCCAGCGAGGTCGTCGATCCGGCCACCTACATTTGGCAACATGCGGACTGGCGCGGCCGTCCCTGGGAAGAAACGGTTCTCTATGAATTGCATGTGGGCGCGTTCACATCGGCCGGCACCTTCCGCGCCGCCATCGATCGCCTGCCCTATCTCGCATCACTGGGTGTAACCGCCGTCGAACTCATGCCGGTCGCCGATTTTCCCGGCCGTTGGGACTGGGGCTACGATGGTTGTTACCAGTTTGCCCCCGACGCCGCCTATGGCCGCCCCGAAGACCTCAAGGCGCTGATCGACGCCGCCCACGGACACGGGCTCACGGTTTTCCTCGACGTGGTCTACAACCACTTCGGGCCTGAGGGGAACTATCTCCATACCCATGCCAGCCGCTTTTTCGA
>JAHCKI010000458.1 GCA_026125865.1 Rhodospirillales bacterium | reverse complement strand
CATCGTCTGGGCAACATTGGGCATCGTGCTTGGCGGACGCATCGGATTCGTTCTGTTCGCGGTTATTTTTTACGACGGCGGGCCTTACCGATCGGATCCCATGGCGGCGCTTGCCATCTGGAAGGGTGGCATGGCGTTTCACGGCGGTCTCATCGGCGTCATCATCGCCATGGTGCTATTCAGTTGGAAGCGCCGGCTGAATTTCCTGGCGTTCACGGACATCATCTCCTGCGTGACGCCGATTGGCCTTTTGTTCGGCCGCATCGCCAACTTTATCAATGGCGAACTATATGGCCGCGCCACGGACGTACCGTGGGGTATGGTGTTTCCCGGTGGCGGTGCCGAACCGCGACATCCGAGCCAGCTTTATGAAGCCGTCTTGGAAGGCTTGGCGCTGCTGGTCATCCTCGTGTTGTTGTGGCGAAGCGCGGCGATCCGTAGCCGCCACGGCATGCTTTCGGGTGTTTTTCTCATCGGCTATGGGGCGTTTCGCGCCTTCGCCGAGATATTCCGCGATGCCGACCCCGGCGTCGGCTTTCTCGTCGCAGGTACCACGACGGGGCAGTGGTTTAGCATCCCCATGCTGCTGTTGGGTTTGTATCTGGTAGTGCGTGCCAAGTCCCATGAATAAGTCCGGGGCGTGACCAAGCTACTCGACATTATCCGCCGACGGGTCGCCGATAGCGGTCCGATCTCTGTTGCCGACTACATGTCCATGGCACTCGCTCACCCCGGCGAGGGCTACTATATGCGCCGCGACCCGTTCGGGCGCGACGGCGATTTCATCACCGCGCCCGAGGTGTCGCAAATGTTCGGCGAATTGGTCGGTCTGTGGTGTGTCGTGGTGTGGCAGACCATGGGATTTCCCAAACCGGTGACACTGTGCGAATTGGGTCCCGGGCGCGGCACATTGATGGCTGACATGTTGCGCGCTACGACACGTGCAGCATCCGCATTCGGCGATGCCGTTCGGGTGCACTTGGTGGAAACCAGCCCGGTATTGCGTGATCTTCAGCGCCGAGTGGTGGCGAAAGCGGCGCCTGGCCGGGAAATATTCTGGCACGTGGATCTTGGAACGGTTCCTGAAGGCCCGTTGTTGCTCGTTGCCAACGAACTTTTCGATGCTTTGCCGATTCACCAATACGTACGAGGCCAAAGCGAGTGGCGGGAACGCCGGATCGGCCTCGACGACGATGGTATGCGGTTGGTCTTCGTCGACGTGGATGGTGTGTCGCCACGATTGCCGTCGACTTTGGAGAACGTCATGCCGGGAAGCATCGTCGAATACTGTCCCGCCGGGTGCGCACTCATGGCCGACATTGGCGCGCGCGTGGCGCGTTCGGGTGGCGCGGCGCTGGTTATCGATTATGGTCACACGGCCAGTGCGCCCGGCGAAACATTGCAGTCACTACGCCGGCACGCTTTCAACGATGTGCTCGATCATCCGGGCGAAGCTGACCTAACCGCGCATGTGGATTTCCAGTGTCTAGCGGTTGCTGCAACGGACAGCGGCGCCCTCGTTTACGGGCCGATTGAGCAAGGACT
>JAHCKI010000457.1 GCA_026125865.1 Rhodospirillales bacterium | reverse complement strand
GTTGACCCAGTAAGGTCACTTCCTCCAGGTATTTGCGCAGGCGTCCTTCCACCATCTTGTCGATGATATTGGCCGGTTTGCCGCTGGCCGCCGCCTGAGCGGCAAAGATGTCCTTTTCCCTGGCGAGCAGTTCTGCCGGCACCTGGTCAGCGCTGATGCACAGCGGCCGGCTGGCGGCAACATGCATGGCAATGTCCTTGGCCAAGTCCGAATCGCCGCCTTCCAACTCGACTAGAACGCCAATACGCACGCCATGCAGGTAACTGCCTAATACGCCACCGCTTGTCGCCAAGCGGGCGAAACGGCGGACGTTAATGTTCTCGCCAATTTTGGCGATGCACTCGCGCCGGTTCTGCTCAACGCTTTGGCCATTCGCCATGTTCGCCGCCAGCAAGGCGTCCAGATCCGCCCATTCGCCTTGCAGCGCCACTTCGGCCACGGCATCGGCGAATGCGCGAAAATCTTCGTTTTTCGTCACAAAGTCAGTTTCGCAATTGATCTCGACCATGGCGGTTGCGCCGTTGGCCTGTTTGACCACGATCAAACCTTCAGCAGCGATCCGGCTGGCCTTCTTATCCGCCTTGGCCTGCCCGGCCTTGCGCATCGATTCAACCGCCGCTTCGATGTCGCCACCGGTTTCCTGCAAGGCCCTCTTGCACTCCATCATCCCCGAACCCGTACGTTCGCGCAGTTCCTTGACCAGCGCCGCGGTGATTTCCGCCATGCTTGTTTACCTCTGCAAAACAGTTCTGTACTGAACCAAGTCAAAATTGATCAAAAAGGCTCGGGGGCGTCGAACCCGCGAGCCTCCTGGTAAAACCGTCATCCCGGGATTTCAGACGCCTTCATTGACCGGTAGCGTTTCCTCGGGAATTTCAACAAATTCCTCTTCGGGGCCACGTCCGGTCGCCAGCACCGCGCGACCTTCCAACACCGCTTCGGCCACGCCGCCGAGGTAAAGCTGGATGGCGCGGATGGCGTCGTCATTACCAGGAACTACATAGTTCACGCCATCTGGCGAGTTATTGGTGTCCACCACACCGATTACGGGAATCCCCAGCTTATTGGCCTCCTGGACCGCGATACGCTCATGCCCCACGTCAACGACGAACAAAGCATCCGGAAGACTGGTCATATCCTTGATGCCGCCGAGACTACGCTCCAACTTGTCCATGTCCCGGCGCAGACCGATGACTTCTTTTTTGGCCAGACGGTCGAAGGTGCCATCCTGGGCCATCAGTTCCAGATCCTTGAGTCGCTTGATGGACTGCCGGACCGTCTTGAAATTGGTGAGCATCCCACCGAGCCAGCGGTGGTTAACAAACGGCATCCCGCAACGGATCGCCGCCTCGGCGGTCGTTTCGCGGGCCGAGCGTTTGGTGCCCACCAACAGAACCTTGCCGCCCTTGGACGCCAGTCGACCGATGAAATTCAGCGAATCGAGGTACAGCGGCAGGGTTTTTTCCAGGTTGATAATATGAATTTTGCTGCGCGCCCCGAAGATATACGGGGCCATTTTGGGATTCCAGTAACGGGTCTGGTGGCCGA
>JAHCKI010000456.1 GCA_026125865.1 Rhodospirillales bacterium | reverse complement strand
AAAAATTGACGAGATTGCCCCGAGAACGGGTCTTGAGTCCGAACGGTGTCGGTGGAACCGTTGAAAACTGGTTCGGGGTATGCAGGGAAGCGGTGGCGCTTTCCGAAACCGATACCAACACCGAGACGGTGCGCGCTTTCTTCGAACGGCATTTCCAGCCACACCGCATTTCCTGGGGTGACGACGACCAGGGGCTGTTTACCGGTTACTACGAGGCCGAGTTACATGGCGCCTGGAACCGGAAACCGCCGTACACCGTTCCCATCTTTCGGCGGCCGAATGATCTGATCACGGCGGATCTGAGTTTGTTTGACCCCGAATGGAAAGATCGCAAAATCATCGGTCGCATAGAGGGCGAAAAATTCGTTCCCTATTTCACGCGATCGGCGATCGAGACCGGTGCGCTTGCCGGACGGGATCTCGAAATGCTCTGGGTCGATGACCCCGTCGATGCCTTTTTTCTCCACATCCAGGGGTCCGGACGCGTGCGGATGACGGACGGCAGCATCGTTCGTGTCGGCTATGCCGGTAAGAATGGACGGCCATACGTCGCCATCGGACGGCCCTTGATCGAACGGGGCGCCATCCCCAAGGAAACGATGTCCATGCGGGCGATCCGCGACTGGCTCGCCGCTCACCCCGATCAGATGGACGAAGTTCTGAACCTCAATCCGTCCTACGTATTCTTTCGCCAGATCGACGGCGAAGGCCCGATCGGCGCGCAAGGCGTCGCCTTGACGCCTGGCCGCAGCCTCGCGGTGGATACGAAGCTTTTACCCCTGGGTGCCCCGGTCTGGCTGGAAACCACCGATCCGCTGACCCCTGAAACATCGCTGCGGCGTCTCGTGATCGCCCAGGATACGGGTGGCGCCATCAAGGGTGCCGTTCGTGGCGATCTTTTCTGGGGGTACGGCGACGAGGCCGCGGCCAAGGCCGGCGCCATGAAACAGCAGGGACGATACTTCCTGCTGCTGCCGAAGGGCATCCCCACGTCGTAATCGGCAAAAACCGGCGATTCCCACACTCGTAAACCTTGCCACGGATGAGAATACCTTTCATTCTTTCTCCATGGCTGCCGATAAACCCAAGGTCGGACTCTTCGTCACTTGTCTTGTCGACGTAATGCGGCCGGCGGTTGGCTTTGCTGCCGTCAAACTGCTGCAGGATGCTGGGTGCGATGTCGTGGTGCCGCAAGCGCAAACCTGTTGCGGCCAACCCGCGTACAATTCAGGCGACAGCGGTGATGCGGCGGCCATCGCGCGTCAGGTCATTGAAGCCTTCGCTGGCTTCGACTACGTGGTGGCGCCGTCCGGGTCGTGCGTCGGCACGATCAAGGAGCATTACCCGGAGCTTTTCGCCGATGATCCGATCATGGCCGAACGCGCTCGGGAGCTGGCGGCGCGCACGTATGAACTGACGTCGTTTTTGAACGATGTTCTCAACGTGGGGCCGATCGCAGGAAGCTTCGAGAAAACCGCGACCTATCATGACTCCTGTTCCGGATTGCGGGAGCTTGGCGTCAAATCCCAGCCTCGCACGCTGCTGTCCGGTATCGACGGTCTGGCC
>JAHCKI010000455.1 GCA_026125865.1 Rhodospirillales bacterium | reverse complement strand
TGGGAACACCGGCTTCACCCGCCAAGTTCATGGTCGGTTGCGTCGCCCACACATCCATGGGGCTCGGCTGCACCGGAATGAGTACCAGATCGGCGTAGCGAATTGCCGTCTTGGCTTCCGTTTCGGCATGCGGGGGGCTGTCGATAATGACCAAGTCATGGTCGCGGCGGATCCGCGTCAGCTCGTTGTTGATGCGCCAACCGGACACCGCCATCACGGTCAGTTGAAGATGCGTCGCCGTATGGGCAGCGCCGCGAGCCCGGTCCCAGGCGGACAAGCTGGCCTGCGGGTCGATATCGATCAAGGCGACCCGTTTTCCATTGGTGACGAAGGCTGTTGCCAGTTGTACGGCCAGGGTGGTTTTTCCGGCACCGCCTTTTTGCTGCGCGATGGTCAGGGTTTTTGCCGCCATGATATCTCCCCCAGCGAGAATTCCCGATCGAGCGTGAAATCCCAGCCCAACGCACCATTTCGTCACGGGGCCTTGATTCCCGCAGTGGATGTAAGGTTAAAGGTGGATTGTCGCGATTGCAAAAAGTTGTCGCGGGCGTGGGAAATCAATGAAAATCGCGGGAGTATGCCTCGAATTTGGCGCTAGTATCGCTTTGCGCCGGATCGGGGTCGGAGAGGGATTTCCTAAGAATCGGGGTGTGATCCCAGATGTGCTCGGCCAGGATGTGGACCACGTCGCCCTCACGCTGAACCGGGCCGGCAACCGCCATCAGGGTGGCGCCCAGCACCTCCTTGCGAAATCGCTCGAACACCTTGGGCCAGATGATCAGGTTGGCGTGACCGAATTCATCCTCAAGGGTGACGAAAATCACACCGCTGGCGGTGCCCGGGCGCTGGCGAGTAACGACGAGCCCCGCGATTTTGATGCGGCCGCCGTGGCGGCAACGCCCGAGCTGGTCGCTGGCCAAGTGCCCCTTGGTGCGCAGCTCCGCTCGCAACAACGCCAGCGGGTGTGCCTTGAGGGAGAGGCGCAAAGCTCGATAGTCCTCGGCCACCTGTTCACCGAGCCCGGCCGCCGGCAGGTGAACCGCCGGTTCCCGTGACTGAGCGGCGTCGGCCGCGTCGAACAAGTCGATGGGGGCTTGATCGAGGCCGCGCACCGCCCACAGCGCCCGGCGCCGGTCGAGGCCGAGGGAGCCGAACCCATCGGCACGAGCCAGCGTCGTCAGCACCGCCGGTGCCAGGCCGCTGCGCCGCCACAGATCGGTGATCGAGCGGAAACCATCGCCACGCGCCGCCACCAAGGCCTCGGCGTCGCGCGGCGACAGCCCCTTGACCTGGCGGAATCCCAGGCGGAGCACCGTTCCGGCGATCGACTCCAACGTACAGTCCCACTGACTTCCATTGACATCGACCGGCCGGACCTCGACGCCATGACGACGGGCATCGCCGATGATCTGGGCCGGGGCATAGAAGCCCATGGGCTGGCTGTTGAGCAGCGCGCAGGCGAAGGCGGCCGGGTAGTGGCATTTCAGCCAAGCGGAGACGTAGACCAGGAGCGCGAAACTGGCGGCGTGGGATTCGGGGAAGCCGTAATCGGCGAACCCTTCGATTTGCTGAAAACAGCGCTCGGCGAAGTCCGTCTGGTAACCG
>JAHCKI010000454.1 GCA_026125865.1 Rhodospirillales bacterium | reverse complement strand
CACCGGCCTTGGCATAAGCTTCGACGTCTTCGCGGTTGGTCAACGCCGACAAGTGGCCGACCAGAATGGCGCCGCTCTTCATCAGCGCCAGTTCGTTTGATTTGCCTGATATGGTTGGACGCTGAATCTTAAAAATGACATCGGCGTCTTTGAGAGCGGTCGCCTCGTCCTTGGCGATTGTGGCACCCACGGCCTCAAAATCGGCATCGGTCATGGCAGCGGCGATGCCGGCGTCCTTTTCGACAACGACGTCGAAACCGAAGCCGACAAACTTTTTGACCATGTCGGGCGATGCCGCGATCCGTGTCTCGCCGGGCGCGCGCTCTTTGGGTATAGCTATTTTCATGCGTGAAGATCCCCGAGCGTTCCTTGGGATTGGATTGCTCGGGGTTTTTGCACACTCAGGGAATGTTCTCAAGTGCCCTCGAAAAAAATCACCATCGAGAGCACAATTCAAACGGTCGACGATATTTAGTCTTTGACCAGTTGCCTGGACTACCGCGAAAATCATTGGGTCCCACAGAAAGACACGTTGTGAAACACAAGATACGTTATGAAACGGGAGGATAGGTGGCATGCAGCAAAACTATTATACCCAGAAACCGGGGGGCGAGATCGCCTTTACCGTTAGCACTCAACCCATCAAATTCGGCGCCGGCTCCCTCGCGGAATTGGGCGCCGACGCGCGCGGGCTCGGTATTCACCGCGCCGCGTTTTTTCTCGACGCCAAGGTGGCGCACACGGAACCGGCGGCTGTGGCCAGGCAATCGTTGGCGGACGCCGGAATTGATGTCGTCCTCCACGAAGGCGTCCAGGTCGAACCGACCGACCGCTCGTTCCTGGACGCCGCCGCGTTCGCCAAGGAAGCTGCCGTCGACGGCTTCATCTCGCTGGGTGGCGGGTCCATTATCGACACCGCCAAGGCAGCCAACCTTCTGTCGACCTACCCGGACGACCTGCTCGCCTATGTCAACGCGCCGATCGGCCAAGCCAAGCCAGTGCCCGGCGCGCTCAAGCCCCACATCGCCTGTCCGAGCACGTCCGGAACCGGCAGCGAAACGACCGGCATCGCCGTTTTCGACTTCGTCGCGTCACGGGTGAAAACGGGCATCTCGTCGAAGTGGCTGAAGCCCGCGATGGCGATCGTCGATCCCACCACGACCCATACCCTGCCGGGCGGCGTGGTCGCGTCCACCGGTTTCGACGTGTTTACCCACGCCATCGAGTCGTACACGGCCCGCCCCTTCACCAGCCGCGACCTGCCGGCGTCACCCGACCTCCGCCCGCCTTATCAGGGCGCCAATCCGTTCAGCGACATCGGCAGCATGCAGGCGATCCGCCTCGGCGGCCGCTACCTGGTGCGCGCCGTGCGTGATGCCGACGACCACGAGGCGCGCCACGCCATGATGTTCGCCTCGACCCTCGCCGGCCTCGCCTTCGGCAACGCTGGCGTTCACATACCGCACGCCATGTCGTACGCCGTCGCCGGCCTCAACCACTCCTTCAAAGCCAACGGATACGAGGACGCCGATCCCATGGTACCGCACGGCTTGTCGGTGGTGATCAACGCCCCGGCGGCATTCGCCTTTACCGCCGCCGCCTGCCCCGAGCGCC
>JAHCKI010000453.1 GCA_026125865.1 Rhodospirillales bacterium | reverse complement strand
GGCGCCAGACCAAACGCGTCACTTATTCCGGAACAGACCCTAATGCCGCTCCCGCCTTACCGCGCGCGCAGAAGGCGCTCTTTCTGGCGTTTCCACTCGCGGTCTTTTTCGGCTTCGCGTTTGTCCACCTTGCGCTTGCCCTGAGCCAAGGCCAGTTGCACCTTCGCCATGCCGCGCTTGTTGAAATAGATGGACAGTGGCACCAGGGTCATGCCCTTGCGTCGCACGGCGCCCAACAACCGCTCGATTTCCCGGCGATGCAGCAGCAATTTGCGTGGGCGCTTCGGTTCGTGCCCGAAATGCTTTGCCGCCGAGTATTCCGGGATGTGGGCGTTGACCAGGAAGATTTCCCGCCCCCTCGGTTCGGCATAGGCCTCCACGATCGAGGCACGCCCCTGCCGCAGCGACTTTACTTCGGTGCCGGCAAGGATAATTCCAGCCTCGAAGGTGTCCTCGATGGTGTACTCATGCCGTGCCCGGCGATTTTGCGCGGCAATGTTGCCGGCTATGAGCCCCTTTTTCTTTTGTACCATCGATCGACATTCAGGGTTAAGCCTTCGGGACCGGCCACACCATCGGCCGGTCCCGTGGACAGCTATTTAGTTCAGGACACCAACCGAGCGCATGGCCGACTGCACCAACTGCTTGCTGCTCTCGCTGATGCCGATGAGTGGCAGACGAACCTCGTCGTCGCATTTGCCGAGCAGGCTTACCGCATACTTGATGGGTGACGGACTGCTTTCGCAAAAAAGCGCCATGTGCAGCGGCATCAGCCGGTCGTTCAGCGTCGCCGCTTCCGCCATGTCCCCATCACGCCACGCCCGGTGCATCCGGGCGCACAACGCCGGGGCGACGTTCGCCGTAACCGAGATGCAACCGTGACCGCCACCGGCGAGGAACGGCAGGACCGTTCCATCCTCACCGGAAAGCTGGCAGAACTCGGGACCAATGGCGAGGCGCGTGTTCATCGGCCGCGCCAAATCCTTGGTCGCGTCCTTGACGCCGACGATGTTGGGGAGCTTGGCCAACCGCGCCATGGTTTCGACGGTCATATCGACGATACAGCGTCCAGGAATGTTGTAGATGATGATCGGCAGATCGCAGCCGTCGTTGATCGCCTTATAGTGCTGATACATCCCTTCCTGGCTCGGCTTATTGTAATACGGGGTCACAACGAGAGCGGCGTCGGCGCCGGCGGCCTTGGCGTGACGGGTCAGGTCCACGGCCTCCGCCGTGGAATTCGAACCGGCGCCGGCGATAACCGGCACACGACCCGCCGCCGTTTCGATACAGACCTCGACGACGCGCTTGTGTTCCTCATGGGACAGGGTCGGCGATTCGCCCGTGGTTCCGCACGGCACCAAACCGTCGGTTCCCTGTTCGATATGCCATTCGACAAACGCTCGATAGGCGGCCTCGTCGAACGCGCCACCCTTGAACGGCGTGACCAGAGCGACATAGGAACCCTTGAACATCACGCACCTCCCTCTCACCGATGCACTTTCCCGACACGAAATGAGCCCGGACGATAGCGGGCTCGAACAACCTTTGCAAATCGCCTTGTCGCGGGCGTTGCCCACCATCCGACAACTTCATAGAATGCCGCGCTTGGCATACAATGC
>JAHCKI010000452.1 GCA_026125865.1 Rhodospirillales bacterium | reverse complement strand
ACCTTGTTCGAGTTGGTTCTCGCCGCCGACCGCGCCTACATGCTCGACTTTCAAGGCGACGAAGGCGAGGCGCCTGTGGTAGCGCTCTCGGAAATGAATTTCGGGCCCTTCCTCACCGCCGCCGGGACGACCCGTCTCGCCGCGCGCCGCGCTGGTGACAGCGAGTACGCCGAGGCATTTCGGCCGCTGATCGGACAAGCGCTCGGCCCCGCCGAGGCGCATGATCATGGACTCGTCACCTTCATTCCGGACGAATTGGATTGGGACCACGAAATTCGGTTGGCCATCGAAGAGCGAACCAGTCTGTCCCCCGATGCGCTGACCGGGATGGAAGCCAACCTTCGTTTCGGCGGCCCCGAGACGATGGCGACCAAGATCTTCGGCCGCCTGACGGCTTGGCAGAACTGGATCTTTCAGCGACCAAACGCGGTCGGCGAGCGGGGTGCATTGCGGGTGTTCGGCTCCGGCTCGAAGGCCAACTTCGATTGGCGGAGGGTGTGAGATGTCCGAAATCAACCTCAACGAACGCATTCCCAACAACGTCGGCCTCAGCGACAACAAAGTATTGCAACGGGCCCTCGAACACTGGCAGCCCCGGTTTCTGAGTTGGTGGAGGGAACTCGGACCCGAAGGCTTCCAGGCCGCCGACGTCTACCTGCGAACGGCGACGTCCGTCGATGCCCAAGGCTGGGCCACGTACGGTTCGGTCAAGATGCCCGACTACCGCTGGGGGATATTCCTGGCGGACGCCGACCCCGACCGGAAAATCGGTTTTGGCGACGACATGGGCAAGGATGTCTGGCAGGACGTTCCGGGCGAGCACAGAGCAGCCTTGCGCAATCTGATCGTCACCCAGGGCGACACGGAGCCTGCGTCGGTCGAGCAGCAGCGCCTATTGGGACAAACCTGTCCGTCTCTCTATGATCTACGCAACCTGTTTCAGGTCAACGTGGAAGAAGCGCGCCATCTATGGGCGATGGTCTACCTCCTGCACGGTCACTTCGGCCGCAACGGCCGCGAGGAAGCCGAAGAGCTTCTGCATCGCCATTCCGGCGACGCCAACAACCCGCGTATTCTCGGCACATTCAACGAGCCGGTGGACGAGTGGCTGTCGTTCTACATGTTCACCTACTTCACCGACCGCGACGGCAAATTTCAGCTTAAGAGCCTGGCCGAATCGGCGTTCGATCCACTGGCTCGCACCACCCGCTTCATGCTGACCGAAGAAGCGCATCACATGTTCGTCGGCGACACCGGCATCAGCCGAGTCATCCGGCGAACACTCGAAGCGATGAAAGAATTCGACACCCAAGATCCGGCGACGCTGCGCGCGCACGGCGTCGTCGACCTGCCGCTCGTCCAGCGCTATGTGAACTACTGGTATACATCGAGCCTCGACCTGTTCGGCTCGGAAGCCTCATCCAACGCCGCAGCCTACTTCGCCACCGGCCTCAAAGGCCGCCCCGACGAAACGCGGTTCGAGGACCATGTCTGCAAGGACGACACCTTTGCGCTGGAAGTTCCCGCTGGCGACGGCGGAATCGCCATCGAGAACGTGCCCATGCGCAACGCCATGAACGAATTCGTCCGCCAAGGGTATGTTCGCGACTGCCTGACCGGCGTCAATCGCTGGAACCGGTTGTTCCAGAAGGCGGG
>JAHCKI010000451.1 GCA_026125865.1 Rhodospirillales bacterium | reverse complement strand
GTTCGCGGGCAAGACCATGGGGGTCGCCGATAGTCCCTGGCGTTCCCGATGCCGACCGTCGCAAATAGCCGGTGTATCGGATCTTGGTGTTGACCCAGTCGGGCAATTGGATGCCGTCCAAGGGATTACAGATCTCCGGCAGGCCATAGACCCAGATGTGATCGTAAAGGTCGGTCAAAGCGGGCACGGCGTTCTTACGCTCCCATTCTTCGGAAAGCTGTTCCGGCCGATCCATGATGTCCCGCAGCCCTAGTACCAGGGGCGTGCCCCTGGTTTTCAGCATGGTCAGGGTTTCCCGCACCTCGCCGCGCAGGCCGAGTGGTTCCTTGTCCACGAGAAAGATATCCGGCGCGAAAGCCTCCGCCGTGTGGCGGATGATCGAAGCCCGCAGCCGCAGCGTTTCCTCAATGCCGATTTCAAGGTTGAGGGGCGTATAGTCCCCGTGGCGCAGCTTGATCACGCCGGGCACGCGGACGAAGTCGACGCGGCTGCGGAAACTGAAACTGCCGATAATCGGCGAACCCGAGAGAATGAGCACCGACAGATCCCGGCGATGATCGACCAGCGAATGGGCGATGGTCCGGCATCGGCGCAAGTGGCCGAGGCCGAACGAATCGTGGCTGTAGATCAGAAGCCGACGATGGCCACTGAGTCGTGCCATGGATTATCCCCTCCCGATGCACCCACTGCGTTGACATGGTAGACCTCAAGGGAAAAAACCGAAACGCTTGTACATGCGTTCGGGACTTCGAGTTCTAACCGGTCTCCAGCAATGACTTATGACGGCGAGATTCCGGATTTGGTCACTTGAGCTTTTGGTCGCGCAATCGTCTTATGGATGATGGCTATATTCGTGTCATCTGGATTGATGTCAATGCGGCCGATTTCCTGGCAATAGCGGAAGACGACGGCCATGGCATGGCCGATGTCGCGCGAGCGGCGCGTGTCGTGAAATACGAGGAGACCTCCTGGCCGCAGCAGCCGCCAAGCGGCAAGGGCGAACTCCAGGCGTAGGTCATCGTCACCATCGTCGAACACCAGATCGAAGGTCTCGTTTGCGAACGAATCCAGGATCGATAGGCGCTCGAACGCGATGATTCGGACGCAGTGTCCCGGCGAGAGCGCGTCGAGAAGCGCCTGGGTGCGATCGATCCAGTAGGTTTCGCGGTCGAGACAGATGATTTCGGTTTCGGCATTGGTAGCTTGGGCGAAAATTTGCGTCGAGGCACCGACACCGAATTCGAGGATGCGGCGGTATTTGGCTCCCAGTTCGGCCAGGCGCGCCGCATCCGCGCGCGACAAGTCGCCAATGTACCGAGCCGCTTTGGGCGAAAGGTCACTCTTTGCTGACACTTTCTCATCTCTCCGACCAGTCAATGTGTAGCCCAATAGCGTCGGCGGAGGGTGGTGTTCAATCCTTTTCGTTGCTGACGGGGCGCGATGATTTCAGTCGTAATTTTTTCCATTGAATAGCGCCTTGTCTTTAGATTTTGGCCTGACGAGGGTGTTCTTGCGACGATATTTGTTCGTGTGTCACTCGTATGGGGTACGTATCGACGACGAATCACTTTTTGTTTTCATCAATGGGACATGCGACGACATTCAAAACTCCTTAGCCGAGTGTGAGCGGCGCTGGTCCCGGGAAGTTTCAAAAAATATGCGATTTCAGTGAGTTA
>JAHCKI010000450.1 GCA_026125865.1 Rhodospirillales bacterium | reverse complement strand
TTCAGCGTAATCCGCCACCTTGGCGCGAGCAGCGACCGCGGCCTCCATCCTCCATCCCGTATCGGCGGGAACCGGAATCACGTCGCCGGCGAGCATGGGGACAAAGGCATCCGGCGGAATACGTCTCCGGCTATTCTACCCTTGGGATGGTTATGAAAAAGAGAAAATCTTATATAGTATTTCAATTACTAGCAGAAATCAATAATATCAACCCTTTGCTGTGATTTTTGCATACAATTGCATACAAATACATACATTCTGCGCGTGGATTTTGACACATTTCGTTGTATATCATTAGCTTAGTCCCGTTTTACGCGAGTCAAACCGTATCAAAAACGTGCAAAAACGTGCAAAAACGGTACAACACGCGTTACGGTCTGAGCTTATTGGTTGAAAATGATTTGTGGGATTATAGCTTTCGGTTGCGGGGTCGTTGGAGGCGGGACCTAGTGGGCGTGGCCGGTGCCAAGTCAGCCGGAAGGGCCGGCGGCACACGGCGCCCCTGTCCTTTTCAACGATTCGGAGGAATGGTGCCGCCGGAGTGAATTGAACACTCGACCCCACCCTTACCAAGGGTGTGCTCTACCCCTGAGCTACGGCGGCAACGGGATGTGACAAGCGGCGCAACCATGCCACGAGCGGATGGCGAAGGCAAGGACGGGAGAGAACACGGTTGAGAGGGAGAGCGCTTGCCGTCTTGACGGCTTTTGCGGCGGCGGTCACAGTCCGGACTCGCCATGACCGACAAGACCGCTTCCAACGACGGGACCATCGCGGCGCGAAAACCCGAACCGCCGAAACAAGACTCGCCGAAACGCGATGAACGCCGCGAGCGGCTGGCCGCCGCCCTGCGCGAAAACCTGAAGAAGCGAAAGGCTCAATCTCGGGAGAGGGAGCGTGCACGCGGCGGCGGCGATACGGCGCCGAAGAACCGCTGAAGCCACTGAAACCGCGGAACGCCGCCGTGACGGTTGTTCGCGCCTTACATCGTCCCAGCGCCGTGCACCCTATTTGGCGTCCGCCGCCGGCGGGTCGTCGTCGGATTCCTGGCTCAGGGTGCGATAGCGGTGGACGCTGAAGGGAATGGAGACGAGGTAGGCGATCATGGTCAACGACAGAGTCGCCCACGGCGCGCTGAACAGCAGGGCGAAATAGAGTCCCACCGCCAGCATCACCACCAGGACCTGGCCGTGTTCGATGCGGATCTTCTTGAACGAGAAGGTGCGAACGCGGCTGACCTCCAGGATCCCCGCGCTCATGACGCAGATACTGACGAATCCGGCGTTGCGGAAGAAATCGGCGTCCGTCTGGAACCACAACACCATGGGCAGCAATGCCAGCCCGGCGCCGGCCGGTGTCGGCATCCCGACGAAATAGTTGCGCCGCCAAGCGGGCGGTTCGGGTGCGTCCATGTCGGTGTTGAAGCGCGCCAGCCGCAGCGCGCAGCAGATGCAGAACAGCAGCACCACGGACCAGCCGATACGGCCGATGTCCTGCAGCGTCCACACATAGAGGATGATGGCCGGCGACGCCCCGAAGCACAGGAAGTCCGACAAGGAGTCCAGTTCCGCCCCGAAGCGGGTGGCGCCCTTGAGGATGCGGGCGATGCGGCCATCGAGGCCATCGAGGACAGCGGCGACGACGATGGCCAGAACCGCGTGTTCCCAGCGTTCCTGCAACGC
>JAHCKI010000045.1 GCA_026125865.1 Rhodospirillales bacterium | reverse complement strand
GTTTGGTAGACCGTTACCACTTTTTGAAAGCGATTGATGGCAGCGAGAAAATGCCCCTGACGCAGATAGTAGCGACCGACATTCATCTCCTTCCCTGCCAGATGGTCGTTGATGAGGTCGAGCTTGAGTTTGGCATCTCGTGAGTATTCGCTCGCAGGGTATCGCGCCAACAGTTCCGTAAATGCAGTTTGCGCTCCTTCGGTCATTCGCTGATCGCGCGCCACGTCCGAGATTTGCTCGTAGTAACAGAGGCCTTTCAGGTAATAGGCATAGGGAATGTCGGGATTGGCGGGGTGGAGGCGGATGTACCGATCCAACGCGGCGATCGCATCATCGTATTCATTGGCTTCGTAGTGGGCGTACGCCGCCATTATCTGCGCTCGTTTCGCCCATGGGGAATAGGGATGTTGCCGTTCGACTTCGTCGAACATACCTGCGGCCGACTTGAAATTTTCTTGTTCCATGGAATCCATGGCTTCGTTGTACAGGTCGGTGACCGGTCGTTCCTCGTACTTCGGTTCGTCGTCCGAACTGCACGCGCCGACAACAAGCGGAAGCGCCACAGCCAACGCGGCGGCAACCCGTCCCAGACTCCGCAGCTTGGTGTGAACAGCGGTTGGCAACACGTCTTCCCCTCAAAGCAAACAAACCTTTTCGCCGCAACTATATCACGCCTGTGCGGGCAGAAAGCAAGGCGCTCCGGAATTTCTCGAAATGTTCGGGTGCTCCTGGGGGCAACGATCCCCCTGGGAGGCGGTTGCCGCCAAGATCCAGACCGCGGGGCCCGGAGACACGGGGATTTTCAACCGGTTGCGGTCCGACGATCACATGTGGCGGCAAGACCAATATGGGCGCTATTTTGTCTTGATGAATTCAAGATCCATTGAGCATTCAATGGAGGTGCGTCAGGGAGAGAGGGTCCATGAAATGACGTCGTTGACACCACAGAATCCGGATTTCGAACAGCGCGTTCGCGAAAGTTTTGCGCGCCAAGGGATCATGTCCCACATCGGAGCGGAGATGACCGCAGTCGGTCCGGGAACCTGCGAGATCCTTCTTCCGTATGGCGAGCACCTGTCGCAACAGCATGGATTCTTTCACGGTGGCGTCGTCGCGACCATCGCGGACTCTGCCGCCGGATACGCGGGATTTTCATTGATGCCGCCTGGCGCCGGCGTTTTGACGGTTGAGTTCAAGATCAATCTCGTGGCGCCGGCCGATGGCGATCAGCTCATCGCGCGGGGGCATGTCGTTCGCCCCGGACGCACCATTACCGTGAGCCACGCCGAGGTCTCGGTGCGCAAAAATGGCCAGGAGAGGGTGTGCGCCATCATGCAGCAGACATTGATGACGATCGTTGGACGCGCCGATGTGGTCGGATGATGTCGTCACCGATATTTCCGCGGAGAACGCGTGCGGTTCACCATCTGTGTTTGACGGTACAAAAGCCGAGCGTATAGTCAAAAAAAATCCCGGGGAGGAACAATGACCCTAAACGCTTACCCAACTCTGAACTTCGATCTGGGTGATTCCGCCGACATGATGCGGGAATCGGTCCTGAGTTTCGCTTGCGATGAAATTGCGCCGCGGGCGGCCGACATCGATCGCGACAACGTTTTCCCGGCGGATCTTTGGCCCAAGATGGGGGCCCTTGGTGTGCTCGGTATAACCGTCGAGGAAGAATATGGCGGCGCCGGCATGGGATATCTGGAGCACGTCGTGGCGATGGAGGAGATCAGCCGGGCGTCGGCGTCGGTGGGGTTGAGTTACGGCGCCCATTCCAATCTTTGCGTTAACCAAATCCGCCGCAACGGGACGGAGGAGCAGAAGCTACGGTATTTGCCGAAGCTGATCAGCGGAGAGAATGTCGGCGCCTTGGCGATGAGCGAGACCGGCGCCGGCTCCGATGTTGTCGGTATGCGATTGCGCGCGGTCAAGAAGGGTGATCGCTATGTTCTCAACGGCAGCAAGATGTGGATCACCAACGGACCGGACGCCGACGTCCTTGTCGTATACGCCAAAACCGATCCGGAGGCGGGACCGCGTGGCATCACTGCTCTTCTGATCGAGAAGGGCTTCAAGGGGTTCTCCGCGGCTCAGAAGCTGGACAAGCTCGGCATGCGCGGTTCCAACACCTGCGAGCTGGTGTTCGAGGATTGCGAAGTGCCGGAAGGGAACGTCCTCGGCCAGCTCAATAGGGGCGTGCAGGTTTTGATGGGCGGCCTCGACTATGAGCGATTGGTGTTGTCCGGCGGTCCCATGGGCATCATGCGAGCCTGCATGGACATTGTCGTGCCCTACGTTCACGAACGTCGTCAATTTGGCGAGTCGATAGGCGCATTCCAGTTGATGCAGGGCAAGCTCGCTGACATGTACACGACCATGAATGCGTGCAGCGCCTATGTCTATGCCGTTGCCCGCGCGTGTGATCGGGGTGAAACAACGCGAAAGGATGCCGCCGGCGCCATACTCTATACCTCGGAGCGGGCGACGTGGATGGCCTTGGAAGCGATTCAGTGTCTGGGAGGCAACGGCTACATCAACGAATATGCCACCGGGCGCCTGCTCCGAGACGCAAAGCTCTATGAAATCGGGGCCGGAACCAATGAGATCCGCCGATGGTTGATCGGCCGTGAGCTGTTCGAGGAAACGTCTTAAAGGTTCGATGGCAACGGACGAGTCCCGTCCGCTGGCTGAGTCGAATCATTAGATCAAAAGGTTAGTCGTTCGGCGATCACACAATTGGTGGCGAAACGTTTGATCCGTTGAACGAACACGTTGGAAGAGGAGAAGCGATGCCGACATGTCTGGTCACCGGGGCCAACCGAGGACTTGGGCTGGAATTCGTGAAACAGTATGCCGCCGATGGCTGGGAAGTGCTCGCCACCTGTCGCCATCCCGAGCAGGCGAACGCGCTTAAGGAAGTCGAGGGAAATGTCCACATCTATCCGTTGGACGTCACTGATTTCGCGCGTGTCGAAGCGTTGGGCCAATCCTTGCGCGGTCACCCCATCGATGTCCTGATCAATAACGCAGGGAAATATGGTCCAAGATCGCTGGCCTTCAACGAGGTCGACTTTGGTGAGTGGGCCGACGTGATGAGAGTCAATGTCATGGCTGCCTTGAAGGTCAGTGAAGTATTCGTCGACCAGGTGGCTGGCAGCCGGCAAAAGCGTATTGCAGCATTGTCGAGCAAAATGGGCAGCATGAGCGACAACACATCCGGCGGCTCGTATATTTATCGATCATCGAAAGCGGCGCTGAATGCGGCAATGAAAAGTCTGGCGATTGACCTGCAGGGGCGTGGGATCTCCGTCGTCGCTCTGCATCCAGGGTGGGTCCGAACCGACATGGGCGGACCCGATGCCTTGATCGACGCGCCCGAAAGCGTTACCGGCTTACGCAACGTCATCGCAAATCTCGATGTGAGAAACACCGGGGAGTTCGTGAACTACGACGGAACCAGGATCCCCTGGTAGGCCGCGGGAGAGGCGACCAACGAACTGTTCCGGAGCGGAGGAGCCGTTTCGGCAATGATCAATGGGTGCTGAATGACCAAAGCTGTCGAATTCTATTTCGAGTTCTCTTCGCCTTACGGCTACTTTGCCTGCCACCAAATCGATGACCTGGCGGAACGGGCGGGACGCGAGACCCGTTGGCGAGCCTTCCTGCTCGGACCGATCTTGAAGGTTTCCGGCGCCCGGCCCTTGGCTTCCATCCCTGTCAAGGGAGAATACAGCCTCCATGATTGGGAAAGATTGGCGCGTCTCTGGAATATTCCGTGGGTTTATCCCGATCCGTTCCCGATCGCGACATTGGCGGCTGGACGCGCCTTTTACTGGCTGGATGACAGGGACCCCAAATTGGCCAAGCAGTTCGCCAAGGCAGCATACCACGCCTATTTCGGGGAAGGTCGCGACATCACGCCGGTCGAAGTAGTTGCCGACGTCGCCGAGCCGCTAGGGATATCGGGAGCGGACATAGTGGCGGCCGTGAACGATGAACAGTGGAAGGACCGCCTCAAATCGGAAACGGAGCGTGCTCTGGAAAGGGGTGTTTGCGGTTCTCCCTTCATGTTTGCTGATGGCGAAGGCTTTTGGGGATGTGATCGCCTGTGGATGGTCGAGAAATGGCTGATGGATGGGGGGTGGTAGGCGCATCGTGACCATATTCAAGAGCACCGTTGACCCCCGTTCCGACGCGTTCAAGGCCAATCGTGAGTCCATGGAAGCCTTGGTCGCCGATCTGCGCGCCAAGGTCGCCGAAATTAAGAACGGTGGCGGTGAGTTGGCGCGCGCCAAGCATCTTGAGCGCGGTCGTTTGTTGCCCAGGGAGCGTATACGACGGCTTTTGGATGTCGGCTCACCATTTCTGGAGTTGTCGCAACTCGCGGCGTTCGGGATGTATGGGGGCGATGTTCCGTCGGCCGGCATCATAACGGGGGTCGGACGCATCTCCGGGGTCGAGTGCATGATCGTCGCCAACGATCCCACCGTAAAGGGCGGCACTTACTATGGAATGACGGTCAAGAAACACGTTCGGGCGCAGGAAATCGCTCTCGAAAACAACCTGCCGTGCATCTATCTCGTTGAATCCGGTGGTGCGAACCTGCCGCAACAGGACGAAGTCTTTCCCGATCGGGATCATTTCGGGCGAATTTTCTTCAATCAGGCCAACATGTCGGCAGCCGGCGTGCCGCAAGTGGCGATTGTTCATGGGTCTTGTACGGCGGGTGGAGCCTACGTCCCCGCCATGTCGGACGAGAGCATCATCGTCAAGAACCAGGGGACGATCTTTCTCGGCGGGCCGCCGCTGGTAAAGGCTGCGACGGGCGAAGTGGTAACGGCCGAGGACCTAGGGGGAGCCGATGTTCATACGCGAGTCTCCGGCGTCACGGACCACTACGCCATGGATGACGGCCATGCCCTCGCCATCGCGCGGCGCATTGTTGCCCATTTGAACCGGGTGAAGCACCCGGGACTCGATGTCAGGGCCGCCGGCGACCCGCTCTACGACCCGAAAGAAATATACGGTGTCGTTCCCACGGATCTCAAGAAACCGTATGACGCTCGCGAAGTCATAGCACGCATCGTCGATGGTTCCGACTTCGACGAATTCAAACAGCTCTACGGCACCACGCTTGTTTGTTGTTTTGCGCATATTTTTGGCTATCCCGTAGGGATCATCGCCAACAACGGCATCCTTTTTTCGGAATCGGCCTTGAAGGGCACCCATTTCATCGAACTTTGCGGACAACGTGGGATTCCACTGGTTTTTCTTCAGAATATCAGCGGCTTCATGGTCGGACAAAAAGTAGAAGCGGGTGGCATCGCCAAGGATGGCGCGAAGATGGTCATGGCGGTCGCCTGTGCCCGCGTCCCTAAGTTTACGGTATTGATTGGGGGCTCATTCGGCGCCGGCAATTACTCGATGTGCGGGCGGTCCTATGGTCCTCGATTCCTGTGGATGTGGCCCAATGCGCGGATTTCGGTCATGGGCGGCGAACAGGCGGCTGGTGTGTTGGCGACGGTGAAACGGGACGGGCTTGAATTGCGGGGTCAAACGTGGAGCGAGGAAGACGAGGCGGCGTTCCGCAAGCCGGTCCTCGAACAATATGAATTTCAGGGGCACCCCTACTATGCCAGCGCACGCCTCTGGGACGACGGTATCATTGATCCGGCGGAAACCAGGATGGTTCTCGGGCTCGGTATTTCCGCCGCTTTGAATGCGACGGTGGAGAGAACAGCATTCGGTGTTTTCAGGATGTAGGCGGGGAATATGGACAAAGGATGAGACGATTGATGAACCACAGAACCAGCGTCCGCACTAGCTCATCTATAATCGGAGAGCGGGTGCGATCTCGTCATGTCTGGACGAACCCATCCATGTCGAAGTTGATGCCTGGTTGACCCTAAATCGCCCCGAAGTCCACAACGCTTTTGACGACACCCTCATTGGCTCGTTGACCAAGGCACTGCGTGATCTGGGACGCGATCCTGCGGTGCGGGTGGTGGCTTTGGCGTCGAAAGGCAAGAACTTTTCCGCCGGCGCCGATCTCAACTGGATGCGGCGGATGGCCGGAAATACGTTCGAGGAGAACGTGGCCGACGCCATGAAATTGGCGGAGATGCTGGAAACCCTGCATCGTCTGCCGAAGCCGACCGTTGCCGTGGTTCAGGGGCCGGCATACGGCGGTGGCGTTGGTCTGATCGCCGCGTGTGATATCGCCATTGCGGCCAAGGACGCGGCGCGTTTTGCGCTCACCGAGGTGAGGCTCGGGCTGATCCCCGCAACGATATCTCCGTACGTTATCGCGGCCATCGGACAGCGGCAGGCGACACGGTATTTCTTGACGGCGGAAACCTTCGATGCCGCTGACGCCGTACGTTTGGGACTGGTTCACATCGCGGTACCAGCGGAAGCATTGGCGGCGACGGCGCAAACGGTGCTGACGAGCCTCGCCGCATGTGCACCGGGAGCGCAGGCGGCGTGCAAGGAGCTTGTTTCCGCGGTTGCGGGACGGCCGGTCAATACCGCGGTTATCCGCGACACGGCGGAGCGCATTGCGAAGGCGCGTGCATCCGATGAAGCCCGAGAGCGCATTGGTGCATTCCTTGAAAAGCGCCTTTAAAACGGTAGGAGTGGATGATGTTTAACGCGATTCTTGTCGCGAACCGCGGCGAGATTGCCTGCCGGGTGATGCGAACCGCCCGCCGACTTGGCGTTCGAACTGTTGCCGTTTACTCGGACGCCGACGTCGATGCCATGCATGTCGCTATGGCTGATGAAGCCTATCGCATTGGTCCGGCGGAAGCGAAGGCGAGTTACCTCTCCATCGAAAACGTGTTGCGGGCGGCGCGGGAGAGTGGCACCGAAGCGATCCATCCGGGCTATGGATTTTTAGCCGAGAACGCCGATTTCGCCGACTCCGTTAGAGGCGCCGGATTGACGTTTGTTGGGCCCTCGGGGGACGCCATCCGCGCGATGGGTTCGAAAAGCGCGGCCAAAGCGATCATGGAGGCGGCCGGCGTGCCGGTGGTTCCGGGGTATCATGGCACGGCTCAGAGCTTGAAAGTGTTGCGGGAAGCGGCGGCTGAGATCGGCTATCCCTTGTTGATCAAGGCGGTCGCCGGAGGCGGTGGAAAGGGAATGCGGATTGTCGAGACCACGGAGGCGTTCGCCGATGCCGTGGAATCGGCAAGGCGCGAAGCGAGTTCGGCTTTTGGCGATGACAGCATTCTGATCGAAAAATACCTGTCACGGCCTCGGCATGTGGAGATGCAGGTATTTGCCGACAGTCATGGATCGGTCATCCACTTGTTTGAGCGCGATTGTTCTATTCAACGGCGCCACCAAAAAGTCATCGAGGAGGCACCGGCGCCCGGTGTTGATCTGGAGCTACGCCGACGTTTGGGCGATGCCGCGATCGCTGCGACACGGGCCATTGGATACGAAGGTGCCGGTACGATCGAGTTCCTGCTTTCAGACACCGCTGATATTTACTTCATGGAAATGAATACGCGGCTTCAGGTCGAACACCCCGTGAGCGAAATGATCACCGGCATCGATATGGTGGAATGGCAACTGCGCGTCGCTGCGGGAGAATCTTTGCCGGCGGCTGCGGGCGAATTGGAGATTGCCGGTCACGCATTCGAGGCCAGACTTTACGCGGAAGATCCCGACCGGGACTTTTTACCGGCAACCGGCCAATTGCGGCACCTGCGGTTTCCTCAGGAAAACCATCACGTTCGTATTGACACCGGTGTACGCAAAGGTGACGAGATCGGCATTCATTACGATCCTCTGATTGCCAAAATCGTCGTGTGGGACAGTGATCGTGCCAATGCGCTCCGTCGCTTTCGGCGTTCATTGGCGGAAGTTCAGGTCGTCGGTTTGACCACAAACGCGGCATTTCTTGGTGCGGTCGCCGGTCATCCCGCGTTCTCGGCGGGGGACGTTCATACCGGCTTCATCACGGAACACCACAGTCAGCTTTTCCCGGAAAACCAGACGGTGTCGGCGCGGTTTTTTGCGTTGGCCAGCCTCTATGTTATGCTTGGGCGTGACCGCGAGGCGCGATCGGTCGCCGCGCGTTCGTCGGATGCGTATTCACCCTGGCACTCGACGTCCGGATGGCGTCTCAATGACGACAACCATCATGTCCTGACCTTCAGGGATGGCGACCGCACGGTCGATGTCACCATTCATTACCGTTCAGAGGCAATCCTTATAGATATACCCGGGGAATCACTGCCCATAAGCGCGGCGGGCGAAATCGACGAAAACGGCGATTTATTCGCCGATCTTGACGGTGTGCGGCTGCGGACGACCGTCGTTCGCAGGGATGACTGAGATGACCAAATGTAGAGCGGGCGCGAGCCACCACTTGATACTGGATGATCCGGCCAAACGCGCCAGCCTCCAGGAAGGAGTGGTGGTGGTCTCAAGGCGCCGATGCCGGGAAAGGTGGTCGCCATCAACACTCTTTCCGGCGAGACGGTTTCGCGGGGCGCCACTCTCTTGGTTCTGGAAGCCATGAAGATGGAGCATGCGATAACGGCGCCAGCGGACGGGACGGTTGCCGAGATCCACTATGGGATTGGTGAGCAGGTTGAAGAGGGAGTTGAACTGGTCTCGTTCGTGAACGAGGGGGACGGTGACGAAGGTGAGATCGTCGACGAGATTTCGGAATAGGGTGGCATGAACATTCCTGCCTACGTGAAGGTCGTCGAAGTCGGCCCTAGGGACGGACTCCAGAACGAGCCGTTTCGCATTCCGACAAATGCCAAGGTCGAACTGGTCGATCGACTGGCGGATGCCGGGCTGTCGGTGATTGAGACGGGAAGCTTCGTATCTCCGAAGTGGGTGCCCCAGATGAACGATACGGCCGAAGTTCTGGCTGCGATCAAACAAAAACCGGGCACGCGCTACCCGGTTCTTGCGCCCAATATCGAAGGTTTTAGGAGAGCTGTGAAGGCAGGCGCGAAGGAAGTGGCGGTGTTTGCCGCCGCGTCCGAGACCTTTTCGCGAAAGAATTTGAATTGCTCTATTGAAGAAAGTTTACAGCGCTTTAACGAAGTATGCTCGGCCGCCAGGTCCGAAGGCATCACGGTGAGAGGATACATTTCCTGCGTCCTCGGATGTCCGTATGAAGGCAAAATAGACGCTGAGGCCGTTGCTAGGGTGGCCGGGCAATTGTACGATTCCGGCTGCTATGAGGTCTCACTCGGCGACACGATTGGAGTCGGAACACCCCTGCGGGCGCGGCGCCTTGTGGAGACAGTGGCGCGGGTCGTTCCGATGGAATGTCTCGCCGCGCACTTCCATGACACCTACGGACAGGCGCTCGCCAATGTTTTGGCGGTCCTGGAGTGCGGGGTGGCGGTCGTCGATGCATCCGTCGCCGGCCTTGGTGGATGCCCCTATGCTCCCGGTGCGTCCGGGAATGTGGCCACCGAGGATCTGCTTTACTGTCTGCATGGGATGGATGTCGAAACCGGTGTCGATTTGGAGTCGGTGGCCGCGGCGGGTCGGTTTATTTGTTCGGAGTTGGGGCGCGATCCGGGATCAAAGGTATCCAAGGCGTTGTCGGCGCGCCTCGCCCAATGACCTTGAATCTCATTAAGCTTGCCGTTGGTATTGATGATCTCAGCCACCTCCGCAAGCGACAAGAACAGCGATTGAGACTGAACCGAGACGGCGCGGGACCATCCAGGCTTTTCATCCAAACGCGAAACAAGCCGCGGCGAGCGCAGGATCTCCTCGATGGAGGGTCCCTTTACTGGGTAGTCAAGGGGCTTATTCGTGCGCGACAACGGATTGTGGGCGTCGAATCCGAGGTAGTCGATGGCACCCCCCGATGTGTCTTGTATTTGGATCCCTTGTTGGTACGAACAGAACCACGGCAACATCGGCCGTTTCAGGGGTGGCGGTATTTGGAAGCTAACGCAGCACCCGCGGATCTCGGCGCGGATACCGACAACGAGCCCATGCCGGACGAAATGTTCAACGAATTGAAAACGCTGGGACTTTTGTGAAATGGGATCCAATGACTTTCATGGTGTTTTCCCGTATCTCGTCTCGCCGATCGATGAGCACGGCGCCGTCAATGCGCCTGTTCTCGGGCAACTCATCGACCATGTCATTGCAAAGGGTGTCCATGGAGTGACGCCTTTGGGAAGCACGGGTGAGTTCGCGTATCTTTCGTGGGAGCAACGGCGACGCGTCGTAGAGGTAACGATCGGGGCGGCGAACGGCCGGGTGCCTGTGATTGCGGGGGTCGCGGCGACAACAACCGCGGAAGCGTGCCGCCAGGCACGCGAATTCGAAGCCTTGGGCGTAGACGGGATTGTCGCCGTGCTGGAGGCTTACTTTCCCGTGACGGACGATGGGGTGGTCACGTATTTCACCGAAGTCGCCAAGTCCGTTGACTTGCCCGTCGTTATCTATACGAACCCAAGTTTTCAGCGCGCGGATTTGACGGTGACAACCATCGCCCGCCTGGCGGAGGTTCCGAACATTTGCTACCTCAAGGATGCCTCGACCAATACCGGCCGCTTGCTCACGATCATCGACATGGTCGGTGACAGACTGAAAGTATTCGCCGCGAGCTCGCACATTCCCACCGCCGTTATGCTGATCGGCGGCGCCGGATGGATGGCAGGGCCGGCTTGTCTCATTCCCGAGCAGAGCGTCCGACTGTACGATCTTGCGAAGGCCGGAAAGTGGGAAGAAGCGATGACGCTGCAGCGGTCGCTTTGGAAAGTGAACCAAGTGTTCGCCAAGTACTCACTCGCGGCGTGTGTCAAGGGCGGGTTGGAGATGATGGGGTTTCCGGTTGGTTCACCCCTGCCACCGCAATCGGCACTTTCCGATGAGGGTCGTTCGGAGGTTCGCAACGTTCTCCGAGCGGTGGGGGCCATCGTAGATTGATCCGGTCACTGTCCCGAACGCCTCACCGAAAAAATCAGAAAACGCTGGCGCGTGTTAAGCCGACCTCGTCATAGTATTTAGTTGCACCGGGATGGAGAGGGATCACGATTCCATCCAAGGCCGTTTCCTGGCGGATGTGATGGGCGCTGGAATGGCCACGATCGAAAAGGTTCCGATTGTTTGGATGCCATAGAGCGCGGGTCATTCGATAGACGAGATCCGTGTCCATGGATGCGGAAACGACAATCTGCGCTCCGACACTAAGCGTATTTGTGTCGCGGATATCGCCATACGTTGCTTCCGGTATGGTGTGATGCACGAGAAACGGATGGTCTTTGACGATCGCTTCCGCTTGCAGACTGTCGATCGGCACTAGTGTGATCTCCGTCGCGCCGGCGGTATGGGTTATGGCGTTCATCGGATAGCCGCCAACCATGAAGAAGGCATCTAGCGAACCGTTGACCAACATGTCGCCAGCCTTCCCGAGCTTTTCAAAGAACGGCTGAACATCTTTTTCCGAAAGCCCGTAAGCACTGAGCACGGATTTCGCGACTACCAGAGTTCCCGAAGCTTTCTCCCCCAAGGACAGGCGTTTGCCTTTCAGGTCCTTGACGGATGTTATCCCAAGGTCTTTCCGGGTGACGATGTGCAAAGCCTCGGGATAGAGATTAGCGACCGCTCGCAGATTGTCGAGTGGCGGTGCCTCGCTGAAACCGCCTTTGCCAAAGTAGGCGTAGTAGGCGACATCCGCTTGTGTAAGAGCCATGTCGAACTGTCCCGAAGCGACAGCCTTGACATTTTCAACCGATCCCTGCGTGGATACCGCGGCCACGATTAAGCCGGGAACGCCACACCTGCCGCCGACCTCGCAATCCCGAGAACCGGGAGGATT
>JAHCKI010000449.1 GCA_026125865.1 Rhodospirillales bacterium | reverse complement strand
CGAATTCAGTCCTTTCATTAAATACAAGAAAACTTTCGGAGAGCCGCCAACCAAGCGCATAGATAACTTGTGGATATGCTTGCTCATTAAAATTCAATAGTACCGCGGCCCGATTTCCTTCTTTTGTTGTGCTGTCGGTCGCAAGCCCAATTATGATTGACCGAGAACGCTCGGATCGAAAGATAGAGCCGGCCTTTAGATCTTGCGGAGAAACTGTCCGCATCTGAGGAAAGACAGAATTCATAATGAAGTACCCACAATCGGTATTCTAGCCTGCACGACGAAGATTTACGCCTTCCCGACGAACGCTAGGTCACATACCCATAAAAGCGGATTCCGTTTTTTGGCGGAGCGTGATTCAAACGTCCAACGCAGGAGGTTTGAATGGCACGGTTCGATCTGACGGATTTCGAGTGGTCTGTGATTGCGCCATTGCTGCCGAACAAGGTGCGGGGTGTGAAGCGGGTGGATGACCGGCGGGTTCTGAACGGGATATTCTGGCGACTGCGCACGGGAGCGCCGTGGGCGGACATTCCGGAACGCTACGGCCCGCACACGACCTGCGTGAACCGCTTCAACCGCTGGCGCAAGGCCGGCGTATGGGATCGCATTCTGTCGGCGGTTTCAAAGGCTTACGACGGCGATGTCCAGATGATCGATTCGTCGTCGATCCGCGTGCATCAGCACGCCGCCAACGGCCAAAAAAAACGACGCGATCCCGTTGCATGGGTCGCTCGCGGGGCGGATTGACCACAAAAATCCATGCCCTCGTCGATGCCTGCGGCCTGCCGATCCTTTTGAAGATCACCGAAGGACAAGCCCATGACGGGCGCAGCGCCCAGGACATGTTGGGCTCGCTCGGCCGCGGTGACGTGCTGCTGGGCGACCGGGCCTATGATTCCGACGCCCTGCGCCAAAGTCTCGCCTCGCGCGGGGCGCGCGCCAATGTCAGGCTGATGCCCAACAGGATCAACCTGCCGCCCTTCAGCAAACGCCTCTATCGAAAGCGCAATCTCGTCGAGCGGTTCTTCAGTAAACTCAAGCATTTCCGCGCTGTCGCAACGCGATACGACAAGCGCGACGACAATTATCTCGCCTCCATCAAACTCGCATCAGCACGAATCTGG
The DNA here is from genome assembly GCA_026125865.1 of Rhodospirillales bacterium. Classification (GTDB taxonomy): domain Bacteria; phylum Pseudomonadota; class Alphaproteobacteria; order Rhodospirillales; family Defluviicoccaceae; genus JADJXQ01. The sequence continues at coordinate 570 of JAHCKI010000449.1, read as the reverse complement.
ATGCGCTTTAATGAGTCTGTGGCCTAGGCGAGCGCGATCAGCCGCCGCCACCCATCTTGTCGAGACGCCGCTGCATTTCGCTGAGCTGACGTTTCAGTTCGTTGATGTCGTCGCTGTCGCGCGGCGGCACGCCCTTTTCGCCGCGGGCGAACGGGCTGAACATCGCGAACGCCTTTTCGAACATTTCCATGTTGCGGCGAACCTGGTCCTCCATCGCGCCGAAGCCGCCGGCGCCGAAGGCTTGCGCCATCTGTTCGCGAAACTTGCCCTGCTCGCGGGTGAAGGTGTCGATCGACTGTTCGAGATAGCGAGGCACCAGCATCTGCATGCTGTCGCCGTAGAAGCGGATGAGCTGACGCAGGAAGGTAATGGGCAGCAGGCTCTGCCCTTCCTTGTTTTCCTGCTCGAAGATGATCTGGGCGAGCACCGAGCGGGTGATGTCCTCACCGCTCTTGGCGTCGTAGACGACGAAGTCCTCGCCGGCCTTCACCATGGAGGCCAGGTCCTCGAGCGTCACATATGTGGAAGTGCCCGTGTTGTAGAGTCGCCGGTTGGCGTATTTCTTGATTG
>JAHCKI010000448.1 GCA_026125865.1 Rhodospirillales bacterium | reverse complement strand
CATCTTGGCGATGTTCTGTTCGGTGAGGATGGCGTAGATGACTAGGATGACCGAAGGCGGGATCAGAATTCCGAGGGTCCCTCCCGCGGCCAGTGATCCCGTCGACAGGGCGCCGGAATAGCCGAAACGCCGCATCTCGGGCAGCGCCACCTTGGCCATGGTCGCCGCGGTTGCCAATGAAGAGCCGCAGATGGCGCCGAACCCGGCGCACCCGCCGATGCCGGCCATGGCGAGCCCGCCGGGCAGGTGACCGATCCACGTGTTCGCCGCTCGGAACAGCGCGCTGGACAACCCGGCGTGCGAGGCGAATTGTCCCATCAGGATGAACAGCGGAATGACCGACAGCGAGTAGCTGTGAAACAAGAAGTAGGGGCTCGTTTTCAAATAATTGAGTAGGGGGTCGAGACCATTGATCACCACATAGCCGCCGGCGCCGACGATCATCATGGCCAGCCCGATCTGGACGCGGAGCGCCATCAGCACCAACATGATGGGAAAGCTGAGGATACCGATGGCAAACCCGCTCATCGGCTCAATCCTCGGCCCGGATGCGGATGCCCATCCGCATCTCATCGTATGACCGCCACGTGGTGTTTAGTCAGACCCCCGTGAGAAAGCCGAACCCGTAAACGCCGGCGTCGAATCCCCACCATAGGGGAACCCGCAACACCATCGTCTCCTCCCGGTAGGTCCATATGTCGATGGCGCCGAGCGCCGTGCGCCAAGTCAGCACCGCGGCGACCAAGGAAAAGGCGAGGTTGGAGACGAGTTCGAGAAGAGCGCGCGTTCGCATGGAAGCCCAATCGGTAAACAGGTCGACGATCACGTTCCCGCGCACGAGTTGGCAATAGGGCAGGAACGCAAAGATGGCGATGGCGCAACCGATCTCGACTAGTTCGAAGTCGCCCGGGATCGGCATGGACACGACTTCCCGGCCGACGATGGACGCGATTGTGAGCACCGTCATCGCCAGCATCGCCACCCCGCCGAAACCGGCGACGGCCACAGAAACGCGATAGAGCACCCGGCCGAAGCGGTTGGGCTTCGCGTTTTCTGTGTCCGGTGGCCGCACCTGTGTTCCTCGGGCGAAGGACTTGTGGCTGCTACTTAGAATACTTCTCGATCAGACCGCGGGCCGCGTCGAGCAACGCCTGCCCGTCGTCGCCGGCCTCCGTCCGCTCCTTCACCCAGGCATCGATTGTGGGCTTGGTCGCCGACTTCCAACGCTCGAGTTCGTCGCCCTCGATAACAAAGAATTCGTCACCGAGGTCTTCGGCGGCCTTGCGTCCCGGCGCCTCCGCCGCGTCCCATGCCTCGCCAATCGAGATCGCCAGCCCGGCACCCGAATTGTCGTCGATGACCTTCTTAAGATCCTCCGGCAGCGACTCGTACTTTTCCTTGTTCATCAGGAATAGGAACACGGCGGTATAGAGTCCGCGATCTCCGCCAAATTCGGTGTGACTATTGGTCAGCTCATGGATACGCAGCGGCCGGGTCACTTCGTAGGGCAGGACCGCGCCGTCCACGACCCCGCGAGAGATGGCTTCCGGAACCTGCGGCACCGGCATGCCCACAGGCGCCGCGCCCAATTGAGTGAGAACGGAATTGATGGGGCGGCTGGGAACGCGGATTTTCGCTCCATTCAGATCTTCGATGGTCCGGATCGGTCGGTCCTTCATATGCAACATACCAGGCGCGTGTACATGCATCAGGATCGGAT
>JAHCKI010000447.1 GCA_026125865.1 Rhodospirillales bacterium | reverse complement strand
GACGAACTGCCGGTCAGCGCCATGCCCATCGACGGCACCTTCCCAAGCGCCACCACCCGCTGGGAAAAGCGCAACATCGCGCCGTTCATTCCCGTGTGGGAGCCCGACATCTGCATCCAGTGCGGCAATTGCAGTTTCGTTTGCCCGCATGGCGTCATCCGCTCGAAGGTGTACAACCAGACCAAACTGGATGGGGCTCCCGAAGGTTTCCGCTCCGCCCCCATCGACATGCGCGGCTTCCCCGAAACCCGCTACACGCTGCAGGTCTACGCCGAGGATTGCACCGGATGCGCGCTGTGCGTCGAGGTCTGTCCGGCCAAGAGCAAGGAGCAAGTGGGCAAGAAAGCCATCAACATGGCTTGGAAGGACGACCATATCGAGACCGAACGGACGAATATCCCGTTTTTCGAGACGTTACCCATCAACGACCGCTCCCGCGTTGATTTCTCGACCGTGCGCGGTGTCCAGTTCCTGGAGCCCACGTTCGAGTTCTCCGGCGCCTGCGCCGGATGCGGCGAAACCCCGTACGTCAAGTTGCTGTCGCAGCTGTTCGGTGATCGGCTGATGGTCGCCAACGCCACCGGCTGTTCATCGATCTATGGCGGCAACCTTCCGACCACGCCGTGGTCGGTCAACGAAGAAGGCCGCGGTCCAGCCTGGGCAAACTCGCTGTTCGAAGACAACGCCGAGTTCGGCTACGGCATGCGGCTGGCGGCCGATATGCATCTCGCGGAGGCTCAGCGCCTGACCAAGCAGTTGCAGGCCGATATCGGGATCAATCTGGCCGACGAGATCCTGACGGCCGATCAACAAACCGAATCGCAGATCCGCAAACAGCGCGAGCGGGTCACCGCCATGAAGCAGAAATTGGCCGAACTCGGCACACCGCTCGCCAAGAACCTATTGACCATCGCCGATCACTTGGTCCGGCGCAGCGTCTGGATCGTCGGCGGCGACGGCTGGGCCTATGACATCGGCTCGGCGGGCGTTGACCATGTGCTGGCCAGCGGACGCAACGTCAATATCCTCGTGCTCGATACCGAGGTCTATTCCAACACCGGCGGGCAGGCGTCCAAGTCGACACCGATCGGCGCCGTCGCCAAGTTCGCCAACGCCGGCAAGCACGTCGGCAAGAAGGATTTGGCGCTGCAAGCTATCTCGTATGGCAATGTCTACGTGGCGCGGATCGCGCTCGGCGCCAACCCGCAGCAGACACTGCTCGCCTTCCGCGAGGCCGAGGCCTACCAAGGAACATCCCTGATCCTGGCCTACAGCCACTGCATTGCGCACGGCATCAACATGCAGACCGGCCTCGACCAACAAAGCCGCGCCGTCCACTCGGGCTACTGGCCACTGGTTCGCTACAACCCGGAAATCCGCGCCGGCGGCGAGAATCCGTTCACCCTCGACTCGCCGCGTCCGACCATCAAGCTCAAGGAATACACAGAGAACGAGCTGCGCTATCGTATGCTGCTGCGGACCAACCCGAAGGAAGCGCGGCATCTAATGGAATTGGCGCAACAAGTGGTCGATCAGAAATGGAAGCTGTACGAAGAAATGGCCTCCATGGCGGAAACCTGATCCTAGAGCAAAATGCGATCAGGCCGAGTCACCTCGATTGCATGAGTTTGCCCTAGAAATCAATAAGATGGAGCACGTCCTTCCGATGGGGATCGGGTCAATCCGGTCGGAACGTGCTCCCGTCTCATTAGGAGGAGGAACAC
>JAHCKI010000446.1 GCA_026125865.1 Rhodospirillales bacterium | reverse complement strand
TTGGCGCCGATCGCCAACCACCCCTACATCGTGTTTCACGATGCTTACCAGTATTTTGAGACCCGCTATGGCCTCGCGCCAGCCGGCTCGATCACTGTCAACCCGGAGATCCCGGCGAGTGCCCGGAGACTGTCCGAAATCCGCGAGAAGATCGTGGATGCGGGCGCAACCTGCGTCTTTTCCGAACCTCAATTCGAGCCCGCCGTGGTGCAAACGCTTGTGGAGGGAACCGAAGCCCGAACCGGTACTCTCGACCCCTTGGGAGCCGACCTGGAGACGGGACCGAACGCGTACTTCACGCTGATGCGCAATCTCGCCAAGTCTCTCACGCGCTGCTTCGATCCAACGGGGTGAGATATCGGTTCCGCATTCGAGCATTCGCGGCCTTGTTGGATTGCGCCACTTGACCCCACTCACGGTGCGTTCGGACATCGAGCACGAAGAGACGGCCCAACGAGCGCTACTGCACCACGACGACAGCAACCTGGAAGGAAAGGCGGGGGACTATGCCCAATAGAGCGAAACGAACGATCCTGTTTGCCGCATCCGGCCTTGTTGCCGTGGCGGCGGCGTTGACCGCGGGGGGCGGCACATCGCACGCGCAACAGGCGACAACGAACGGTTTCTTTCTGTGGCCGCCGCGCGTCGAGGGCGAACTGGTCGTCGAAATCCAAAACGACAACACTGTCGAATCGGACGACGGCGATGCCAAATTCAACAACCTGACAACCACGACCGAACTGGACCTCAACACCTTTTTCGCCGACCCCCTGTTCCTCAACGCCCACTTTACATTGGAACAGACGGGTGATCCGGACCCCGGTGAGGACTGCTATTTCTGCCAGCACGGCTTTTTCGTCGAAGCTCTCAGCCTCAAGTGGGAGGAAGATCGCTACTACCTCATCGGCGGCAAATTCGGACCCAATTTCGCCATTGCCTGGGACGCGGCCGCAGGGGTTTACGGCACCGACATCAGCGAAGACGATATCGAGCTCGCCGAGCGCATCGGCCTCGGCGGCGGCTTTACCTTTGTCCAGGACGATGATCTGGGTTCCCACACACTCTCAGGCAGCATCTTCTTCGCCGACACATCGATCCTGAGCGAGTCGTTCGGCACCAACCGCGGACGCTTCGAGGTGGATGACGGCGGCCCCAGCAATACGGAGAGCCTGGAATCATTCGCCGTCGCCATTGATGGCGAAGAATTCGCGGCGTTGCCCGGCTTCCGCTACCACATCGGCGGCGTCCGCCAGAAGGTCGACACCATCGTCGACGAAGACGGCAACGTTTTGCCGGGCAACGAGATCGACGACGAGTATCGCTTCGCCGTCGCCGGTGAATGGGCCATCGAAGCAGATTCAGATACGATCTTCACCCCGCTTCTCGAGTACGTCCGCTTTTGGAATGCCGAAGGGACCAAGGACGAGAACCGCGACTATCTCACCGCCTCGGCGCTTCTTGAGTACCAGAATTGGAACATGGCGCTGGCGTACACGGGCAAGTTCGTCGAAAACCCCGACGGCACCGACCGCACCGACTACGCCTTGCAGGTCTCGGGCGGCTATGCCTTCGACTTCGGCATGACGGCCGACATCGGCTACAAGTACGACCGCGCCGAAGGCATCGATTCCCACATTTTCGGCGTCCTTCTCGTCTACGAACTCGGCTTCGGCACCTGACAAAAGCGCCATTTGATATAGGGGTCATTCCTCTTTTCGGCCATTTGAAATAGGGGTCATTCCTCTTTTCGTGAAAT
>JAHCKI010000445.1 GCA_026125865.1 Rhodospirillales bacterium | reverse complement strand
GCCGAGGGCACCAACGCCACCACCTGCACGCCAGGTCCCTGGCACATTGGCCGCATGCTGCAAGCAGCCGACGGACTGTCCATGAATTTCGGCTTTTTCGGAAAGGGCAATGCTTCAAAGCCCGATGCGCTGCGCGAACAGGTCGAGGCCGGCGCTTGTGGTCTCAAATTGCACGAAGACTGGGGCACCACGCCGTCGGCGATCGACTGCTGTCTTGGCGTTGCCGACGAGCTAGACGTTCAGGTGGCGATCCACACCGACACCCTCAACGAATCCGGCTTTGTCGAGAACACGATCGCTGCCTTCAAAGGCCGGACCATTCACGCTTTTCATACCGAGGGCGCCGGGGGCGGTCATGCGCCCGACATCATCAGGGTGTGCGGCGAAGCCAACGTGCTGCCGTCGTCGACCAACCCGACCCGGCCCTTCACCATCAACACCCTCGACGAACACTTGGATATGTTGATGGTCTGCCATCACCTGGACAATCGGATTCCCGAGGACGTGGCGTTCGCCGAGAGCCGGATTCGGCGGGAAACCATCGCCGCCGAGGACATCCTTCACGATCTTGGGGCCTTCAGCATGATCGCGTCGGACAGTCAAGCGATGGGCCGGGTGGGTGAGGTGATCATTCGTACGTGGCAGACTGCCGACAAAATGAAGCGACAGCGCGGCCGACTGCCCGAGGAAACGGGAGACAACGACAACTTCCGGGTTCGCCGATATGTCGCCAAATATACGATCAACCCGGCGATCACCCATGGTATCGCCGACCATGTCGGTTCCGTAGAGACGGGAAAGCTCGCCGATTTGGTGTTATGGAAACCCATGTTTTTCGGTGTCAAACCGGACTTGGTGCTGAAGTGCGGCACCATAGCAGCCGCGGCCATGGGCGATCCCAATGCCTCGATCCCAACGCCACAACCGGTCCACTATCGGCCGATGTTCGCCGCCTTCGGTCGATCGCTGACGGCGAGTTCCGTTACCTTTGTGTCAGGGACCGGGTTGGAGCAGAACTTGGAGAGTAAACTTGGGCTGCAGAAGACGCTAATCCCGGTTCGGAATTGCCGCAGCGTCCGCAAACAGAGCATGGCCCTCAACGACGCAACGCCAATGATTGAAGTCGATCCCGAGACCTACGAGGTTCGGTCAGACGGCGTCTTGCTGACCTGCGAGCCGGCAGAGGTGCTGCCCCTCGCGCAACGCTACTTTCTGTTTTGAGCATGCGGCGAGCGATCTCCGTCCATTCAGCCCAAACATGGCCTGAGACGGCATTGATCGGTACGGTCACACTGCGTTTCGAGGATCGATACCGGCGCCGTTTTCGTATGACCGACGATGCAGGCGTGCCTTTCTTGTTGGACATAGAGCGGGCGGTGATCCTGTCGGATGGAGACGGGCTAGCCATCGAGGGCGGCGGTTTCGTTCGGGTTTGTGCGGCCGCCGAGCCGGTGCTCGACATCCGGTGCCGGTCGCGGATACACGCCGCGAACGTGGCTTGGCACCTGGGAAATCGCCATGCGCCGATCCAGATCATGGACGACGGATCAATGCGGACCATCGATGATCATGTCCTCGCGGACATGCTCACCGGACTTGGCGCAAATGTGTATCGGCACCAAGCACCGTTTGCACCTGAACCCGGGGCATACACCCCGGGTGGCCACGACCACGTTCGAAGTTCGAACCGATGACCGCCGAACGCCTGCTGTACCGCGTGCTGTCCTGGTTGTCGCCATCGTTTCCCGTTGGCGGTTACAGCTATTCCCATGG
>JAHCKI010000444.1 GCA_026125865.1 Rhodospirillales bacterium | reverse complement strand
AGTCAAAAGCGCGAAGGAACTGAGCGGCGCCACGGTTTGCGTTCAGACCGGCACCACCACCGAGCTCAACATGGCCGATTACTTCCGCGCCAATGGAATGAAGCTCAATCCGCTGACCATCGAGAACTACGAAGAAGTCACCTCGGCGTTTCTCGCAGGCCGCTGCGATGCCTTGACGTCGGACGCGTCGCAGTTGGCGACCATCCGCGCCAATTCCACACAAAATCCCGCCGACTACGAGATCCTACCGGAAATCATTTCCAAGGAGCCGTTGGGACCGGCGGTTCGCCATGGCGACGACGAGTGGTTCGATGTGGTGAAGTGGTCCGTGTACGCCACCTTGGAGGCCGAAGAGAAGGGGATCACCTCCGCCAACGTCGACGACATGCTGAAAAGCGAAGACCCCAACATCCAGCGCCTGCTCGGCGTCACCGGCGAGATGGGCAAGAAGATCGGGGTCGACGACAAGTGGGCCTACAACATCATCAAACAGGTGGGGAACTACGGCGAGATCTATGAACGCAACGTCGGAATGAAATCCAAGTTGGAACTCGCCCGCGGCCTCAATGCTCTCTGGATCGAGGGCGGCCTCATGTACGCACCGCCGATTCGATAGTCCGACAATGATCCGCCGTCCCGGCCGCCGGGGCGGCGGATTTCGTTGTGGATGAGAGCGCGGACGAGGCGATGAAGCAACCGCCCCACAATCCCGGCACGGTGCGCGACGATCGAAGCCGTGCAACGCTTGCCTATTGGTGGAATGACGCCCGCGTGCGCGGCGTCATCTCTCAATTGCTGGTCGTCAGCGTAATCGCGTTCATCATCTGGTATCTGGCATCCAACACCGTCGCCAATCTGGAAGCTCGAAACATTGCCTCGGGCTTCGGCTTTCTCGATCGTGAAGCCGGATTTGACGTCAGTGAAAGTTCGATCGCCTACAGTGCCGCCGATACCTACAAACGTGTCTTTCTCGTCGGCATCATCAACACCCTGAAGGTTTCGTTGATCGGCATCGTGTTGGCGACGCTCATCGGCACGGTAGCCGGCATCGCGCGTCTCAGCACCAACTGGCTGGTGGCCAAGTTCGCGACAGTCTACGTGGAAGGTCTGCGCAACGTGCCGGTCCTGCTGCAGCTTTTTTTCTGGTACGCGCTGATCACTGAGGGCCTGCCCCACCCGCGTCAGGCGCTGAATCTTCTGCCCGGCGTGTTCCTGAGCAATCGCGGTCTGATGTACCCTGAACCCGTGTGGCATCCGGCCTTTGCCCTGATGGCGGCGGCGTTCGTGCTCGCCGTTGCCGCTACGTGGCTGATCGGCCGCTGGGCCCGAAAGCGCCAGGAACGAACGGGACAGCCCTATCCCGTCGTCGGCGTCGGCTTGGCGCTGATCGTTTGCTCGATGGCGCTTGCGTATATTGTCGGCGGTGCTCCGACGGCGCTCGACGTGCCGGAACTCAAGGGGTTCAACTTCCAGGGCGGCGGTACCATCACCCCTGAATTCACCGCCCTGCTCGTGGGCCTGATCATGTATACGGGCACCTACATCGCCGAAATCGTCCGCGGCGGCATCCTGGCGGTGGCCCATGGCCAGACGGAAGCGGGTCTCGCTCTCGGGCTCAAGCGCAGCCTGGTCTTGCGCTTCATTCTCCTGCCGCAGGCGTTGCGGGTCATCATTCCGCCGCTCACCAGTCAATACCTGAACCTCACCAAGAATTCGTCGCTGGCGGTTGCCATCGGTTTTCCGGACCTAGTTGCCGTTGCCAACACCAGCGTCAACCAAACGGGGCAAGCGGTCGAGG
>JAHCKI010000443.1 GCA_026125865.1 Rhodospirillales bacterium | reverse complement strand
GCGCGGTTGGCATGGGCATCGGCGGCGGCGGGATCGATTGCGAGGGCGCGGTCGTAGAGATCCAGGGCCTCGTCGTAGTATCCCATTTCATGGCGGACGCGGCCGAGATTGGACAGCGCCGACGCATACCGGGGCTTGGCTTCGAGGGCCGATCGATAGCTGGCACACGCCTCTTCGGGCCGTCCGAGGACGCGGAGGGCGCTGCCGAGGTTGTTGTGGGCGACCGCGTAACCGGGCCGTAACGCCAATGCTTGCCGGTAACAAGTCTCTGCCTCCTCTGGCTTCTTCAGCCGCACCAGGGCGTTACCCAGATTGTTTAGGGCTTCGGCGTTTTCGGGGTCGAGGGCGTGGGCGCGACGTAAGCTGGCAGCGGCTTCGTCGACTTGACCGAGGGCGAGCAGCGTAGCGCCAAGGTTGTTGTAATAAAAGGGTTCGCGGTCGTTGATGGCGATCGCCTTGCGGATCAACGCGAGCGCGCGGGTATGTTTCCCCGTCTTATGATGGATGGCCCCCAATAGGTTCAGGACATTGTCATTGCGTGGCTGCGTTTTCAGAATGCGCTCGTAACCTTGGGCGGCGGCCTGCAAGTCACCGGCCTGGTGACGGCGGAAGGCTTCCAGCAGCCGGGCTTGGCCGTCGGGCCGGGATTTGTTGGACGGGTTGCCGGTATTCGCCATGGGCGCGACGCTATTTCCTGGGTTTGCGGCCACGGCGCAATTAGCGCCGGATTCGACCGTCCGGGGCAAGATAGCCAAGCTCCTTCATCATTTCGCCATGGCGTTCGGTGATCAGCCGAATTTCTTTTTCGCCCAATATTTTTCGCCAAACGCCCACGCGGCCCTTGTTGAAGAAGCGCTCGGCGCTTTTCGAGCGTTCGATGAATCCGTTCCTTTTCTCCTGGCGCGCAAGTTCCTGAAAGGAACTGAACTTGACCGCCATTTTGAGCCGTTGCGGGTCCCTTGGAAACTTCAGGAAATCGATGACCTCGCCGAAGGTGTTCAACGGATTGGCGGACAGGTCTTCGTAGCGGACCACCTTGAGATAGAGCCCCGACGCTTGCAGCCAACCGCGAACATGGGAACTCCAATCGGAAAGGATTTGCGGGATATGGCCTGGTTTGGCGGGAATATCCAGACCCTTGAAGCAAATGGCCTGGGCGGCGCGATCGATGGGCAGCCCGTAGTGCTTGGCGAAGGAGATCACCATGTCCAGGGGGTTGCGCACCACGTAGATGGCGCCGAAGGTGGCGTCGGGCGTGATGGTGGGGACGCCCTCGACGCTGGATAGCAAATTATGGGTCTTGACGAAGACGAGACCGTCCCGCGCTCGCGCGATGTAGCGATGGACACTGGGCCGAAGGCGGTTGATGTCGGCCCACGACAGGTCGGATGCCTTCTTCCCGGAGAGGTGTTCATAGTATTCCACACGCATATCACCGTAGACGAAATCGGGAAGTCGGTTAATGTCGACGGCATGGTCGCGTCCGGACAGGTAGTTGGCGAGCAACGCCCGTATCCAGGTATTACCCGACTTGGGAAATGACGCGAGCCATAGTATTTGTGTCAAAAATCGGAACTCTCTCGGTGCGGACGTTGCGAAGACGCGAAACCGCCTATAAAGGGGATGAAACCACAATAGGTGACTTCGAAGCGCCGTAAAAGCGGTTCGGCTGGCGACGCAACATTACAAATACTAACGGTTGGTTGTGCTCGGGGGCGAAGTCGCGATATCTATGACGCCATCTCTTGCGTTGACAGAATTGGGCTGGGCCACTACCAGCAAGTGACATGGGATCTCGAAGGATGAAGGGAAAATTCATTTCCACCGGTAGCGTG
>JAHCKI010000442.1 GCA_026125865.1 Rhodospirillales bacterium | reverse complement strand
ATGACAGCAAAACGGCTTGGATCGAAAGCTCCTCGCCGCGCCCCACACGATAGCGGACACGATCGAGAAGAGTGTCGGGAAAGAAGCCGCTGAGACGCGCCCGCATCGCCGGCGGAATGGGGCGCACCCCCTCCTTGATGGCGGCATCGCGGGAGGCACGAATCAGTTTCGCCAAGCCCGGCCCCCCGGTTTCGGCCGACCAATTCTTGACCGAGTCGAGGAGGTTGTCGCCGGCGGTCGTGGGCGCCGCCTCTCCGTCGGCGCGCTGTACCGGTGCGTCGGCCGAAACCATCACGGCGACCGAGGCAACGGCCCCCAAAACAGCCAAGACGATCAAGGCGACAACCGCGCACCCCTTCCGTTTCCGCGCCATGAATTGGTATGCCTATTTCCCTTTGGCGCGGTCGGACTGACCGAGATGTTTGTCAGGCGCGATGCGATCGCGGACCCGTTGCTTAAGCTCCGCGATGTCGGGAAACCGCCCTTCCTGCTTGCGCGACCAGATCAAGTGGTGATCGGAGCGCACCTCGAAGATACCGCCCGTGCCCGGAACCAACGTCACGCCGCCCAGCTCATCCTCGAACGTGGTCAATAGTTCCTGGGCCATCCACGCGGCGCGCAGCAGCCATCGGCACTGGGTGCAATACTCGATCTCAATCCGTCCCTTGGTGGTCATGCAAGCTTTTCCTCGCGACAGATCCAACCACCGCCAAGAAGGCGGTCGCCATCGTAGAATACACAGGCTTGCCCAGGTGCGATGGCGGCCCGCGGCTCGTCTAAAATAACCTCCACCGGTCCGTCGCCACGTTTGAAAATCGTCGCCGGTGCAGGCGATTGGGTCGAGCGCAGCTTGACCGATACCGGCACACCTGTGGACGATAATGGCGCGCCGCCCAGCCAATTCACCTCGCGCACCATCAATCGATCCCGCCACAGATCCCGTTCGGCGCCGACGACGACGCGGCGCGTTTCCGGTTCCAGCCGCACCACGTACAGCGGCTCGCCGGTGGCGATGCCGAGGCCACGGCGTTGCCCGATGGTGAAGTTGATGATGCCCCCGTGCCGGCCGAGAACGCGCCCGCGCAGGTCCACGATCTCTCCCGGTTCGCAGGCGCCGGGGCGCAGTTGCTCGACGACGCGGGCATACCCCCCCGCTGGAACGAAACAGATGTCTTGGCTGTCGGACTTGGCCGCTACCGGCAGGCCGTGCCGTTGCGCCAAGGTGCGGGTCTCGTCCTTGCTCAAACCGCCGAGGGGAAAGCGCAAGCGCTCCAACTGTCGCCGGGTCGTCGCGAACAGGAAATAGCTTTGATCGCGATTGGTATCGACGCCGCGATGGAGCGCCGGGCCGTCTTCGTCGCGGACCCGGCGGGCGTAGTGACCGGTCACCAACAGGTCGGCGCCGAGGGTGTCGGCCGCTTCGAAAAGGTCGGTGAACTTGACCGTTTGATTGCACAGGACACAGGGGATGGGCGTCTCGCCGGCGAGATAACTGTCGGCGAACGGGTCCATGACCTGGGAGCGGAAACGCTGTTGATAGTCGAGGACATAGTGGGGAATGCCCAACCGATCGGCGACGCGACGGGCGTCGTGAATATCGTCGCCGGCGCAGCATGTTCCCGGCCGTCCGACGGCAACGCCGTGGTCATAGAGCTGCAACGTCACGCCAACGACGTCGTAACCGGCCTCGACCAGCATCGCGGCGCTGACCGAGGAGTCGACACCGCCGGACATGGCGACCACCACACGCGTCCGGTCGGGCGGCTTCGGAAGATCCAGGTCAATCATATCGGCGATATCGTAGGTTATACCGGCTCATACCGTTTGACGTTGATCTCCCCTTCCCGCTGCCGCATGGCGCAG
>JAHCKI010000441.1 GCA_026125865.1 Rhodospirillales bacterium | reverse complement strand
GACCGAACCGTTGCCGATCCCAGCGGCCAGGAAGAGAACAACGAACCCGGCGAAGAACAATGGCAACCCCGCACCATCGGACCCGGACGGGAGAAAAGCCTGCACCAGGAGCGCGGAACCCAACATCGCCACGAAGGTCCAGAAGGTGACCTTGGCGCCGCCAATCCGATCGGACAACCAGCCGCCGAAGGGGCGGATCAAAGCGCCAAGCAACGGACCGAGGAATGCCCATTGGACTACCCCCGAATTCGGGAACTGGGAGGCGAGCAGAGTAGGAAACGCCGCCGAAAACCCGATGAACGAACCGAAGGTGCCGAGATAGAGCCAAGCCAGGATCCACGCGTGCTTGCTTCGGAAAATCACCGCCTGCTCGCGGAACGTGGACCGTGCCCCCCGGATGTTGTTCTGACCCCAAGCGGCGGCGATCGTCGCCACGACAATGAACGGTATCCAGATAAAGCCGGCATTCTGTATCCAGACCTCGGAAACGATGCGGCCATCGTCGTGAGATTGGGAGGTCCCGCCCAGTACGGCGAGGGCACCGCCGTAGATGATCAGCGGCACCACCGCCTGCATGACGCCGACGCCGAGATTACCCGCCCCGGCGTTCCAACCGAGGGCCGTGCCCTGCATCCGCCTCGGGAACAGCAGGCTGATGTGCGCCATGCTGGCGGAGAAATTGCCGCCGCCGAGGCCGCAAAGGAGGGCGATTGCGAAGAACACGGCATAGTTGGTCGACGGATCCTGAACGGCGAGCGCCATCCATAGGGTCGGCAACAATAGTGACAGGGCGCCGAAGATGGTAAAGTTTCGGCCACCGAAGATAGGCACCATGAAGGAATAGAGAAGGCGCAGGGCAGCACCGGAAATGCCGGGAGCGGCCGCCAGCCAGAACAACTGGTCCGTCGTGAACTGGAACCCGATACGTGGCAGGTCGACGATAACGACGCTCCAGGCCATCCAAACGGCGAAGGACAGGAAAAGCGGCGGCATGGAGCAAATCAGGTTGCGCAGTGCGATGCGGCGGCCTATCTGCTGCCAGAAGGTATCATCCTCCGGCCGCCAATCGGTCAACCAACGGCCAACGGCGGGACGCGCTTCGAGCAGATGTTCGCGGACCATCTGATCTCGGAGGGCGGGATCTTTCTCGAGGATGGCATCGCGTTCCCCGCGCTCGGCCATGTAGGTCCAGATCATGACGCCGATGACGACCGCGAACATCAGCATGTAGGTGCTGGTGCGAACGCCCGTCGCGTCGACGGCGATACCGAACATAATGGGAAGGGTGAAGCCACCAAGGCCACCGATGACGCCCACCAAACCACCGACCGAGCCCATGTTCGTGGGATAGTAGTCGGCGAGACTGCGATAGACGCTGGCCTTGCCGATGCCCTGTGCGATACCCACGATGAAGATAAGAACGGTGAACAATATCAAGCCGATGGCGATATCGAAGCTGATGTCGCCCCGGATACTGTGAACGACGAACGTCGTCGGCGGATAACACAGTAAGAACAAGCAGACGAGGGAGATCCAGAACATCCACCAGGTGACGGTGCTTCCCCCGAACTTGTCGGAAACCCATCCGCCGAACGCCCGAATGACGCCGGAAGGAAGGGTGAAGAACATGGTGATGAAGGCGGCCTGCCTGAGATCGAGACCGTACTGGGCGACGTAGTACTTGGGGAGCCACAACGCCAGTGCGACAAAGCCGCCGAACACGAAATAGTAAGCTAGGCCGAAGCGCCAGACACGCGTTTCCGTGAGCGGCGCAAACTGTTCGCCGAGCGTTATGAAATTGCCGGTCTTCCGGCGTTCCTCCACCTTGGGATCGGGATAGGTGAAGAACCAGAATATGACAGCCATGACCAGCATGGCGA
>JAHCKI010000440.1 GCA_026125865.1 Rhodospirillales bacterium | reverse complement strand
TGCGGTCGTCGTATCCATGCAGGAGCAGTCGATGGCGGCCAAGATCGAACGCCAGTTGACCCATCGCGGCGCCGCCCGTTCGGTCAGCGCCTTGGCGGCGATGCTTGCCCACGAGGTCAAGAACCCGTTGTCGGGCATTCGCGGCGCGGCGCAGTTGTTGGAGCAGAGCGCGAGCGTCGAGGATCGCGCCCTTACACGCCTGATTCGCGACGAAACCGATCGTATTTGCACCATCGTTGATCGCATGGAAGTGTTTAGCGATGGCGGTCCCCTGGCGCGCGAGGCGGTCAACATTCACGAAGTCCTGAATAGGGTGCGGATGCTCGTCGCCAGCAGCAGCCGCGACACTCTGCGCATTATTGAGAGTTACGACCCGTCGCTGCCGCCGGTATACGGCCACCGGGATCAACTCGTGCAGGTTTTCCTCAACCTCGTCAAAAACGCCGCGGAGGCCGTGCCCACCGTCGGCGGCGAGGTGACGATCAGCACAACCTATCGCCATGGCGTACGTTTTGCCGTTCCGGGTGGGCACTCCCGCGTGCATCTCCCCCTGATGATCAGCGTCAAGGACAATGGCGGCGGTATCCCCGACGACCTGAAGCCATACCTGTTCGACCCCTTCGTGACGTCCAAGCCGACGGGCAGCGGATTGGGGCTCGCCCTGGTCGCCAAGATCATTGGTGAACACGGCGGCGTCATCGAATTCGAGAGCCAGCCTAGACAAACGGTATTTCGGGTGATGTTGCCGATGGCTTCAGAGAAGGGGGTCGAGCAATGACCGCCGAGACTGTCCTCGTCGCCGATGACGACCCCGGTATCCGTACGGTCGTTAGTCATGCGTTGGAGCGCGCCGGTTTTCAGGTGCGTGTCACCGGGCATGCGGCGACCTTGTGGCAATGGGTGAGCGACGGGCAGGGGGATGTGATCATCACCGACGTGTTGATGCCCGATGAAAACGGCCTCGATCTCATTCCCCGCATCCGAAAGATTCGGCCGGAGCTGCGCGTCATCGTGATGAGCGCGCAGAACACATTGCTCACGGCCGTCAAGGCGACTGAACGCGGCGCTTTCGAATACCTTCCCAAGCCATTCGATCTAAACGAACTTTTAGGTGTTGTACGGCGCGCGCTGGAGCCTCCGAAAAGGAATGTGCCGCAATCCCACGATGAATTCGATTTCCAGGAAGACGATTCGCCGCTGATCGGCCGCTCACCCGCGATGCAGGAGATCTATCGGGTCCTGGCGCGGTTGATGGGAACCGATCTGACCGTTCTCATTGTTGGCGAATCCGGAACCGGCAAGGAATTGGTGGCGCGGGCGCTGCACCGCTATGGCAAGCGGCGGGATGGGCCGTTTGTGGCCATAAACATGGCGGCCATTCCCCGCGATTTGATTGAGAGCGAGTTGTTCGGCCATGAGAAGGGCGCGTTCACCGGCGCCAACATCCGGGGTGTCGGCCGCTTTGAGCAGGCAGAGGGTGGAACCCTTTTTTTGGATGAGATCGGCGACATGCCGATGGAAGCGCAAACCCGCCTGCTTCGCGTGCTGCAGGAAGGGGAGTATACCACGGTCGGCGGGCGCACGCCCATCCGCGCCAATGTGCGCATCATTGCCGCGACCCATCGCGATCTGCGGCAGTTGATCCGGCAGGGACTGTTTCGCGAGGATCTTTACTTCCGCCTGAACGTCGTGCCCATTCGGCTGCCTCCATTGCGCGAACGCAGCTCGGACATCCCGGAGCTTGTCGGTCATTTCATCACCAAGGGCACCGGAGAGGGACTGCCGACAAAGATCATCGATTCGTCCGCCATGGAACGGCTAAAGGTCTACCGCTGGCCGGGCAATGTGCGCGAACTGGAAAACTTGGTTCGGCGTTTGGCGGC
>JAHCKI010000044.1 GCA_026125865.1 Rhodospirillales bacterium | reverse complement strand
ACGGCAACCCCTCCGATCACTTGCGATGGAAGGTTGCAGTCGTCGTCTTTGCGAGCCGGCGCAGCCGGCGCGGCAATCCACCGGCGACGCTCGTGAAGAGGGGCGGGCTCTCGATCCGAATATCGGTTTCCAGATCGCCACGGCGCTTGCGTGCCTCGCGATCGACGAAACGGAGCGGACAAACCGTCTTGACGGCACCTGCGACACAGCGTATGTTCCTGTGATGTTCTTGATGTTTCCATGTTGACCATCCAAAATTGCGATCCAAATAGGAGAATAGGAAATAGAGTCCATAAATCAAAAATAGAATTCATGAAAATCAATGGGATAGAGCGGGAAATGCATACTTTTGAGCACTTTTTCATACATTTTGAGCGTGGAAAATGACACAAAACGTTTGAAATCAACGCTGTAACAGGAAATGACGCGATTCAAACCGCGCAAAAAACGTATCGAATCGAGTCGAAACGGCCACAAAATTGGGCGAATAAATATCGCCGTAAATTCATTCATCAGTTGATAGTTTCAGCTCCCCCGTTGCCCTGACCTGAACGCGCTCAATGGACGTCGGCAGTGGGCGTTTGTTCCGTCTACGCCGCCCTCCGAAGGGGTGGGCGCGGAACGGCTGTGTTTCGGTTTAATTGCGCTTTTTATACGGAAACGCTAAGTAATCATAACAGTTGAAATATCATGTCGGTTTTTGGCCGCTCCGTTTGGGGAACACGCAAAGTGCTCGGCCGGGACATTGGGGAGGACGCGGCTATCCGAGAGGGTGTCTCCGATGCTGGGCGAGATCGCTTCGCCGGGGCGACCGTCGTTTTGTTCGATTTCGGCGGCACCCTCGATTCCGAGGGGGTGCCGTGGAAGGAGCGATTCCACCGGTTGTTCACCGCCGAGGGGGTGACGGTCGAGGCCGCGCGTTTCGACCGCGCATTCTACGACGCCGATGACGCGCTGGTTGGCACTGTGCCGCCCACCTTTTCCTATCGCGACACCGTTTTCGCCGTGGCCGAAGGAGTCGCCCGCGGTCTCGATCTGAAAGACCCGGCGGTCGCCGAGCGGGTTGGCGGCGCGTTCCTCGATCGTTCCCTCCAAAGGCTGTCGCGCTTGGCTCCGTTGCTGGACAAACTGCGCCGACGCTATCGGCTCGGGATCGTCTCCAACTTCTACGGCAATCTGGCGACCGTCTGCCGCGACGCCGGCATCCACGACTATTTCTCGGTCCTCGTTGATTCGGCGGTCGTGGGCTGCGTCAAGCCCGATCCCGCCATTTTTCACGCGGCCTTGACGGCGGTCGGCGCGGAACCCGGTGAGGCGGTATTCATCGGGGATTCGTTCCGTCGCGACGTCACCGGCGCTCATGCCCTCGGCATGCCCTGTATTTGGTTGCGGGCCCCCACCAACGCGGAACCGGTGTCGAACGGCATCAAACCGGTGGTCGTCGAACGGTTGGACCGGATCGAAGGATATCTCCTATGACCGGCGGTGGCGGTATCTACGGCGCCATCATCGCCGCCGGCGAAGGGAGCCGATTGCGCCGTGACGGCTGGCGAATGCCGAAACCGCTGGTGCCGGTGAACGGCGTGCCGTTGATCGACCATGCGATCCGCAACTTCGATGATGCCGGCGTGCCCGTGCGGGTGATCATCGTCAACGAGGAGTCCGTCGAGGTCGCCGACCATATCCGGTCGACATACGCCAGTCGGGGAATTCACGTCATCGTCAAATCGACCCGGTCGTCACTGGAGAGCTTTTTCGAAGTGTTGGCGGCCTTGCCGCCGGGCCGGGCGGTGGTTTCCACGGTCGATGTCTGGTGCCCGCCCGGATCGTTCACGGAGTGCTTCCGCGAGGCGGTGGGGTTTCCCGACGACGCCGCGGTCCTGGCGGTGACCACCTTGGTCGATGACGAGCGCCCGCTATGGGTCACCATCGATGACGGCGCCCGGATCACCCGCATCGGCGGCAGGCGCCGGCAACGCGGTGACAGCTGGGATTACCTGATTTCGGATCGCTTGCGCCAGATGAATCCTGTTGCGGCCTTAAGCGAGGCTCACTGCAGGAAGTGGCTGACATGGCTGCAGGAGAGTGGCAAGACGGATCTTTGCCGCGCACCTGCCCATCGTGATCGACGTCGATAACAAAGGATGTCGAGCGAGCCGAGGCGATCGCGGTCGCGAAACCAAAAACATGGAATTGAGCCAGGATGACTTCATACGCGTGCTGGGGCATTTTTCGCGAACCCGCCCATTCGCGCCCAGATCGGAAAAACGATGACGAACTGATCTTGCGGGCGACGGCGTCGGCGTTGGAAGACCATGGCTTCGCGATACCCGGCTGTGCTGGCCCGATGAGGCCGGCGAGGCCTTTCGGGATCAATCACCCCGAATATTCATGATGTGCGAGCAACCGGCGATTCTTGCCGACCTGAGACGCGCCGGGCGTGGCGCCATCCTGGTCAATTCTGCTTGGAGGCAATCGCGCTGCCTACCGCGACAAGATGGCCGCCGCCCTGCGGCACAGCGCATGTCGTTTCGCGCTACTGCAGCTGCCAACACCTGAATCGGGCGGTCGCGCCATTTGCGTTGGTGGTGAGAAACGGGAGACAACCGCGCGTCGAAGCAGGCGACGGTGTTCGTCGCCGCCGGCGGACCCTCGGCAAGTGCTGCAAGCCATGGCGTCCCCGCGCCGGCATCACTCGAGCCATGTTGCAGCACCATGTGGCGGGGCCTGATCAAGTTCTATGCTGGGTCGGCGACCGCTTCCAGATCATCAGGCGGGGCCGTTCTGGTTTCCGCTGGTTCTATCACCAGGATCAGGAACTCAAGCGCCATCCCGTTCGATGAACTGGCCCTCAAAGAGCATCGCCTTCCGGCAGCCGCCGGTGCGCTGGGGCTGGAGGTGTTCGGCGGGGACGCCATCGCCACCGGTGACGGTGAACTCTATATCATCGATATCAATGCCTGGCCCAGCTTCGCCCGCTTTCGGGACGAGGCGGCGCGGGAGATCGCTACGCACCTGTCGCACCGCTTCATGGCGCGCGACGCCGCATCCACCGTCGACTTCCCGGGAGTTGCGCGGTAGGTCTTTCCCCGTACCGGGGAGTGATAGGGAACACACACACAATGACTGCAGACGGAATGACCGACCGCGACGGCCGACAGGCGCTTGCGGAGGATGGAGGCGGGAGCGATTTCCCCGGCCCCCGATCGCGGGACATCTTCGCGCGGGAGCAGGCGCACATCGCGCCGGGCCTGCAATCCATCGCCCTCTATTCCGGCGTCGCCATGGCGAAGGGCCGCGGTTGCCGGCTGACCGACGAGGACGGTAAGGAATACCTGGATTTCACCGCCGGCATCGGTGTCGGCAGTGTCGGCCACTGTCACCCGCGCTACGTCAAGGCCATACAGGAGCAGGCGGAGAAACTCACTTTCAAGTTTGACCAGGATGTAAAACGCGTTCTCAGTGCTCGCCGGATCTTGCCTTACTCCGCCGGGGATGGACCGCATCCAACTGTTCACCGGCGGGGCGGAAGCCGTCGAGGCTGCGTTGCGGCTCGCCAAGTCGGTGACGAAGACGCGTTCCGAGTTCATCGCCTTCTGGGGCGGTTTCCACGAACCAGTGGGCGGCATTCTGCCGATGCTTGGCGACAAGTTCAACCACCACCTCGGCCCATTGTTCCGGGCACACCGGCCTTACGCGCCCGGCTGCTATCGTTGTCCGTTCCGAATGACGTACCCGGACTGTGGCCTCGCTTGCGCCGATCACCTGCGGCAGGTCATCCGCTACGAAACCCAGGGCGAGATCGCCGCCATCCTGATCGAACCGTTGCAGGGAACGGCCGGAAATGTCGCGCCGCCTAAGGGCTTTCTCAGCGCCATACAGGAGATCGCGAAGGAAAACGACGCGCTCCTGATCGCTGATGAGTCTCCAGACCACCGGCCGCAGCGGCCTGTATGTGGGGCACGACCACGAGGCATCCGTCCCGAACATCATGACGGTGGGCAAGGGCATCGGCGGCGGCTTCCGTGGTGGCGATCGACCGACGAATTGACCCAACACCGCCCGTTTTCGGAACCGAGCGGCAGTTCGTCCAGCTACGGCGGCAACCCCTTGGGCGCGGCGGCCGGTCTTGCCTCCCTCAGCATCATTCTCGACGAAGATCTGGTGGCGAACGCGGCGCGGGTCGGAAGAGGTGATGATGTGCTGTAATCTTTGACTCATGACCGGAGAAATACGCCTTCATCAGCGATCTGCCGGCCTGATGATCGGATTGGAGTTGGTCGAGGACCGCGACGGCAAGAAGCCGATGGGCAAGGACTTCACCATGACCCTGTTCCAGGAGTGCCTGCGCCGGGGCCTGATTTCCATGTGCTACGGCCATATCATCCGCATCAATCCGCCGCTGATCGTTACCGAGGAGGAGGCTCTCGCCGGCCTCGACATTTTCGACGAAGCTATCGCGGCAACCGTGAGGCAGGTTCCCGTTGGCTGAGGAAAGACTGCGCGGCGCGATCGTCGGGTTCGGCAATGTCGCTCGCAATGGCCACCTTCCGGGCTGGCGCGCGCGGACCGACTGCCAAATCGTTGCCGCAACCGATGTTCGGCCAGACCAGGGCGCGGACTTGTCCGACGTTCTCCCCGGTGCCCGATGGTATGACTCGCTCGCGACGATGCTGGTCCGGGAGGCGCCGGATTTCGTCGATGTCTGCACGCCCCCGGCGATGCACGCGGAGGCCATCGCCATGGCCCTCGAACACGGCGCCCATGTGCTCTGCGAAAAACCGCTGGTCAGCCGGTTTCGGGACCTGCCGGCTTTGCTGCGGCAGGCGCAAGCGCAGGGAAGGGTGCTGCACTGCGTGCACAATTGGATGGCGGCAGCCCCCATCAAGAAACTCGCGGCGCTGGTGCGGCAAGGCGCCATTGGGGAGGTGCGACGCCTTTCCTGGCGGACCATACGGAGCCAGCCGGCCGTGACGGTGCCGTCCAACGACGGCAACTGGCGCACCAATCCCGACATCGCCGGCGGCGGGATCCTGGTCGATCATGGTTGGCATGCCCTCTACGTGGTGTGCGCCCTGGTCGGCGCGCGGCCGGTGGCCGTTCGGGCGGTGCTGGAAAACCGCGTCAACGCCGATCGCGCCTTTGAGGACACGGCAACGGTCGACTTGGCGTTCGACCATGCGAACACCGAGATATTCCTGACGTGGGCCGGTGACGGGCGCGACAACACGGTCGAGGTTGTCGGCGCGGACGGTACGCTTTCGCTCACGGACAATGTCATACGCCTCGATCGCCCCGGTGATCGGATGAACGGGGAACGCTGGACGTTTGACGAGGGATTGACGGCGGGGTCGCACCATCCCGACTGGTTCGGCGATGTGGCCGATGATTTCATCAGCGCCATACGCTCCGGGCGGGGGGCGGCGGCAGGCAATATCCGTGACGCCGCCCTGTGCGCCTACGTGATCGAACGGGCGCGGGAATCGGACGCGCTGGGCGGCAAGACCATCCCCATCCAATGGGATGAAATCCCGGTCATGGCATGACCGTGCCGCGACAGAGTTCGAGATGGTGATGGAAACCGCCGTGGAGCGGGGGGACCACCCGCGCACGCTCATTGTTATGGCGAGGCCGTCCGATGCCGATGGCATCGGCGCGGATACGGTGGTGCTGGGTGTTTCGCTGCTGCAGCGCGCCCTCCTCAATGGCCGACGAGCCGGGTTTGATCGGGTTTTGATCGCGGGTACCCCTCTACTGAAAGGTTCGGGCTACACCGAAGTCGGCCGTCTGCTGCCTGAAGCGCCGCTCCCTGCCGGTCGCGTCGTCGTCGTCGCGGACCAGGTGCTGGCGACCACCGACTGGTTGCAGGAGCTTGCCGCCATGCCGGTCGCCGAAAACGTCGTCGAGATCGTCGACGATGTCGCCGCTGTGGCGAACATCCGGGCCGACCCGTTGGTCTCACCGATGGTGGCAGCCGGTTTCGATGTCGCGCACCCAGCCTCACTGTTGCCCGCCGATCTGACGGTCAAGGAACGACATTTGCGTCCCACAGGCCGATGCCTTCTAAGCGATACGAAAGACCTGCCGGCAACCGAGAGGTGGCTGCTTCGAAGCCTGATCAAGGATACCGAGGGCTTCATGTCCCGCCACGTAGAACGGCCGATCTCCCTCGCGATCACTCGGCGCCTTTGCCGGACGGCGATCACGCCCAACGCCATGACGCTGATCAGCGTCGGCGTCGGTCTGCTGTCGGCGCCGTTCTTCCTCTCGGGCCAAGCGATTTGGCAGACGGTCGGCGCCCTCCTGTTCCTGGCCCACTCGATTTTGGATGGGTGCGACGGCGAGTTGGCGCGGCTGACGTACAGGGAATCCCGCTGGGGAGGTTTGCTGGATTTTTGGGGCGACAACATCGTCCATGTCGCCGTGTTCGGCGCCATGATGATCGGTGCCGGAATGCAAACCGGGTCCTGGTGGCCCTATGCCGCTGGCGCGTCGGCGGTGTTGACGTCGGCGATTTCCGCCGCCTTGGTGTATTGGTGCACCATGCGGCCCAAGGTCGGCGCGGGACCGCTGTTCACGTCGGTGAGCCGCGCCGATGGCGCCGATGGAACGCCGCTCCGCCGGATTCTGGATGCCCTGACCCGCCGGGATTTCATCTATCTGATTCTGGTGCTTGCGGTGTTCGGCAAGGCGGCGTGGTTCTTGATCCTTGCCGGTATCGGCGCACCGATTTTTTTGATCGCACTGCTGGTTGTCGTTTCCTCAGATAGCAAGCGGGGGGATAGCAGGCGGGGCGACAGCAAGCGAGGAGGCATTCCCGCATGAGCGAACAAACATCCTTCTATCCGGAACTGCAGCGCAAGATCGCGGAACCCAGCGGAACGCTCGGCGTGTTGTTGCCGGGCATGGGCGCCGTGGCGACGACCCTGATGGCCGGCGTCTATCTCATCAACAAGGGTTTGGCGAAACCGGTCGGTTCGCTCACGCAGATGCGCAGAATCCGGCTGGGCAAACGGAGCGACCCCCGCTTCGCTTTGATCAAGGATGTGGTGCCGCTCGCCAATCTCACGGATCTTCGGTTCGGCGGCTGGGATATCTATCCGGCGACCGCGTATGAGTCGGCCGTGAACGCCGGCGTCGTGCCCCCGGACCTGTTGGCCCAGGTCCGCGACGAGTTGGCGGAAATCGGGCCATGGCCCGCCGTGTTCGACCGCGCCTATGTCCGCAATCTGGATGGGTCGCACGTCAAGACCGGCTTGGCGACCAAAATGGACATGGCCGAGGCGTTGATGCGCGATATCGAGTCCTTTCGGCAAAGGAGCGGGGTGAGCCGCACCGTCATGATTTGGTGCGGTTCCACCGAAATTCATTCGCAACCGGTGGCGGTCCACGAAACAATCGAAACCTTCGAACGCGGCCTGAAAGACAACGCGCCCGAAATCTCACCGTCGATGATCTATGCCTATGCCGCGATCCAATCCGGCGTGGCGTTCGCCAACGGTGCGCCGCAGTTGATGGTCGATATCCCGGCGCTGCAACAGCTTGCCGCCGATCGTGGCGTGCCCATCGCCGGCAAGGATTTCAAGACCGGTCAGACCCTGCTGAAGACCATCGTCGCGCCCGGCCTCAAGGCGCGCATGCTTGGACTGGACGGATGGTTTTCCACCAACATCCTCGGCAACCGGGATGGCGAGGTTCTCGACGACGCCGATTCCTTCCGCAGCAAGGAATTGAGCAAAGGCGGCGTGCTCGATTCCATTCTGCAACCGGCGCTGTATCCCGATCTTCCGCGGTGCATCACAAGATCCGCATCGAATACTACCCGCCGCGCGGCGACGCCAAGGAAGGCTGGGACAACATCGACATCTTCGGCTGGCTGGGACAGCCGATGCAGATCAAGATCAATTTCCTGTGTCGCGATTCGATTTTGGCAGCGCCGGTCGTACTCGACCTCGTCCTGTTGCTCGACTTGGCGCAACGGGCCTCGCTGTCCGGTATTCAGGAATGGTTGTCGTTCTATTTCAAATCACCGATGACCCGTCCCGACCTTTATCCCGAGCATGATGTCTTCGTGCAGGACCTGAAGCTCACCAACACCTTGCGGATTCTGGTCGGCGAAGAAGTTCTGGATCACTCGGGCCTGGACTACTACGAAGATTAAGAGGACGACGAAGCGAGACACGAGCACGGTAAGCAGGCATGGCCGTACTCCGAATTTTGTTTTTGCTGGCTGGATTGGTTCTTCTCGGCTTTGTCATCCGGGACGTCGATTTCGGGCAAGTCGGCGCCCAGGTGGTTGCGTTGGGTGGGAACCTCTTCTGGGTGCTGGCGATCGTGTTTCTCGCTTTCCTGATCGACACGGCGTCGTGGCAGATCGTCCTTCGCCCGGCGCGGCTCGACGTGTCCTGGCTCTATCGTCTGTGGAAGATCCGCATGGTCGGCTCTGCCTTCAATCAGATCATCCCCCTGGTCGGCAAGGGCGGTGAACCGATCAAGGCCATCATGCTGAAGCGGCTTTGCGATGTGGGGTATCGCGAGGGGGCGGCGTCGCTCATCGCCACCGAGACCATCAACCTGCTTGCCCTTGTCCTGTTTGTGGCAACCGCTCTGGTGGTCGCAGCGTACGGCGGTGTCCTGCCGCCGAACCTGCATGCGCCGACCGGGGCGGGGATCGCGGTGTTCGGCTTGGCCATCGGGGCGTTCTTTCTGATTCAGAGGTTTCGCATCGCATCGTTGGCCGGCCACTGGTTGAGCCGCGCGCCTTTCGGCCGGTCGATCGGCGCCGTCCTTGCCCACATCCGCGATGTGGATGACCGGTTGGCCGGGTTCTATGCCCAGGATACCACGCGCTTCGCCGTGGCGTTCGCGTTGGCATTGCTGCATTGGGCGGTCGGTGCCTTGGAAATCATGCTGACAGCTTATTTTCTCGGGAATTCGCTGACGCTGCTGGAAGCTTGGTCGATCGCCGCCGTGGTCGAGTTGGTCCGTGCCGGAACGTTCTTCATTCCCGCCAGCATCGGTGCTCAGGAGGGCGCGCTGGTGGTCGTTACCGGTGCGATCACGGGCCAGCCCACGCTCGGTCTGTCGCTCGCCCTCGTCCGCCGCTTCCGCGAACTGCTTTGGATCCTCTGGGGATTGGGGATCGGCTGGCGGCATGCCCTGGTTCCGGTTTTTCGATCGCCGCGCTCGACACCCGTGGAATCACCCTGACACGTTCTCCCCCTGACCATCCACGATCCCAAACGCGTCGAAACGATTGCGGGATCACGTTTTTGGTTTGCATCGGCGTGGCATGGTGACACCATGCGCATGGTGTCCAAGGCCCGTCATGGTGTCGTCGTCCGGTGAACGGTCGGCGCGGGTTGGGCACGCGTAGAGGCGGCCATCAGACCGAAGACGATGCGAAGGGAACTAACAACCGGCACCGTGTTTCGCACTCTCCTCGCCGCTCGTCTGTCGCTCGCGTTCCTGTTAATCCTCTCCTTGAGTCTCACAAGTGTTGCCGATGATGGGGCTCCAGCTCTCGAAGCCCTGACGGCCGAGTTTCACAAGGCAACAAAAGAGGGGCGCTACGACGAGGCCATATCCGCGGGTTTGGACGCCTTGGCGTTGGCCCAACGCACCATCGGCGCCGACGCGCGCGAGACCGGTTCCATTCACCTCGATCTGGCGCAACCATACTTTGGGCAACGTGACCTCAAAGCGGCGGAAGACCACCTGCGCAAGGCGCTCGCCATCTTCGGAAAGGCGGACGGCGAAAGCTCCGTCATGGTCGGACGCGCCCTCAACAACCTCGCCTACGTACAAACCGACCTGAACGAATTCGAGGACGCCGAAAGCAATCTCCGCCGCGCCATCCAAGTGTACGAAGCGCTTGGCGAACCGGAAGTCCGGCAACTGGGCACCGCGCATCGAAACTTGGGCCGCCTGTACCGGATGTGGAACCGCAGCGAGGATGCCGAAACAAGCTTGAAAGCGTCGCTCGCGATCTTCGAGCACGCCCCCGAGGCCAACGATTGGTTGTTCGATCCGGTGGTCACCGACCTCGCCGACCTGTACCAGTTTCAGGGACGCTTCGAGGAAGCGGAAGAGCGGTACCGGCAATCACTGGGTTTACGCAAGGCCAGATACGGAGCCGAAAGCGACCAAACCGTCGAGGCGCTCGGCAGACTCGCCAATTTGTTCGAAGGCCAGTCCCAGTGGGAACAAACCGTTCCGATTTTCCGGGAAATCCTGGCGATCTTTGAAGCGCGCTCGAACGGTTCTCCCCCGCCCGAGGCGTTGTGGGACCTTGCCCAAGGATTGGTGTTCAGTGATGGGAAAGAGGAAGCGCAAGCGGAAGCGGAAAAGCTTGGCCGGCGCGCGCTCGATCTCATCCGCGCGGCCAACGACGAGCGGAGCGTGGAGGTCGCGGAAGCCCATGCGAAATTTGCCCTTCTGACCTTCACAATCAAGAACGACCCCGTCGCCGAGGCAAACTTTCTGAGATCACGGGAATTGTTCGATGCCCTGGCACCGGAAGGACATGTTCGGGCGGCGCAGAGTACGGCTTACCTCGCCGAAATCGCCAAGCGGCGGGGGGACCCGGAAGTTGCCGAACGGTACTTCGTCGAGGCCCTGGAACGATATGACCGGCTTGGCGGGCCTGCCAATCCCAACTGGAAGCGCGTGGCAATTGAATTGATGCGTGTGTTGATGGAGCGGGATCGGACGGTGCAGGCGGATCCGGTCCTCGCGCGCCTCGTCAGTGCGATAGGAACGGAGCAGGAAGCCGACCGCTTGCTCGACGATATCCAAAGCTGGATCAACGAGGCGTTCGCGGCCAAGCGCCATGACACCGCCCTATGGCTTCTCGAACGCGCCATCGTCATCGCCGATCGGCATACCGGCGCCGGTCATCCGAAAAGAGCCAGTCTGCAAGTCGATCTCGGTGTCCTGTTGGCCGCCAAGGGACGCAACGCGGACGCACTGGCGGCGTACTCCCGCGCTGTCGCGCTCTATGAAAAGGAAAACAACCCCGATCCCAATAACCTCGCCAATGCCCAATCCCACCTCGCTCGATTGTTCTCGGCGGAAAAGCGGGAGGGGGAAGCGGCCATGATGATGGAGAGCGCGATCGCCAACGGTCGTCGCTCCGCCACGTATCCGCCCCATAGCCTGGTCGATGACATCCTGATGCTGGCGCAACTTCGACAATCGCTCGGGGAAGTCCAGGCCGCTGCAAGCTTGTTCGCGGAGGCTACCCGGCTCGCCAGGACTCGCTTGGGCGAAGGGTCTTTGGACTTTGCCGAGGCGCAGGCGACGTGGGCGGCCTTCCTCAGCGGGCAAGGCGAGACGGATCGCTCGGAGGAACTGTATCGAAGCGGTCTGAGTGTGCAAGAGAACGCCGGTCGCGGTGAAACGGTCGAAACCGCCATCATGGACGAGGGGTTGGCATTTCTTCTGCTCAAGAGGCATCGGTACGCCGAAGCCCTGACGTTGCAACAGCGCGCACTAACAATTCGGGTTCAGAAGGACGGACCGGATGCCCCGGATATGGCCGACAACCTCATTCTCCTGGGCGACATCCAAAGTGAATCCGGGAATGCGGATGAGGCACTCGCGACCTACCGCCGAACTCTCGCCATTCGAGAGAGCCACCTGGATCCGGGTGACGATCGGGTGATCGATGCCATGCGAAGGCTTGCCGCCGCCTTGATCGGACAAGGCTATGCCGAAGCGTCACACATGCGCGGGCAGGTTCTCGAACGGCTGGAGCAGGCGGGAAAGAGTTCGTCGCTCCGGTACGCAGAGGCCCTTCGGGAGTTCGCCCAATTGCAGATGCAGTGGAACCGTCTCGCGGAGGCCGAGGACTTGGCGCTGCGGGCGCGCGAGGTGAGCGAAAACGCTGTAGGCGGGAAAGCGCTCGATATCGTCCAAAGCCTTGAGACGCTGGTTTCGGTCTATCTCTTGCAGAATCGATATTTGGA
>JAHCKI010000439.1 GCA_026125865.1 Rhodospirillales bacterium | reverse complement strand
GGCTGAAGAGGGGCAAACCGTCCTGGGGTGGCGCGATGTTCCGACGGACAACAGCGTCCTCGGCTACAGTGTCAAACCCATAGAGCCCGTCATTCGCCAAGTGTTTGTCGCCCGTGGGCCGTCCTGTCGCGACACCGCCGCTTTCGAGCGCAAATTGTTCGTCATTCGCAAGGTGGCTCACCACGCGATCTGGGGAGGTTCCGGCCCGCAAGCGAGTTGGTTTTATATCGTGACCCTGTCGAGCCGGACCTTGAACTACAAGGGAATGATCCTGGCGGAGAATTTATCGGCGTATTATCCGGACCTGCAGGAGCAGCGGCTGACGTCGGCGTTGGCACTGGTTCACCAGCGATTCTCAACCAACACGTTTCCGTCTTGGCGGCTGGCGCATCCGTTCCGTTATCTCTGCCACAATGGTGAAATCAACACCTTGCGCGGCAACGTGAACTGGATGCTGGCACGCCGCCACAACATGTGGTCCGAGCTTCTGGGGGACGATCTCGACAAGCTGTGGCCCTTGATCGGCGACGGCGTTTCCGATTCCGCGACCTTCGACAACTGCCTGGAGCTGTTGGTCGCCGGCGGCTACTCGATCAGCCACGCGATGATGCTGATGGTTCCGGAAGCGTGGGATGACAACCCGCTGATGGATGAGAAGCGGCGTGCGTTCTACGAGTACCACGCATCGCTGATGGAGCCGTGGGACGGCCCGGCGGGCGTGGCTTTCACCGACGGGCGGCAGATCGGCGCCACGCTGGACCGCAACGGACTGCGGCCGGCTCGCTATGTCATTACCGACGACGATCGTGTGATCATGGGGTCGGAAGTGGGGACGCTGCCCATACCGGAGTCCAAGATCGTCAAGAAGTGGCGGTTGCAGCCCGGCAAGATGTTCTTGATCGATCTCGAGCAGGGCCGCATCGTCAGCGACGAGGAAGTGAAAAACGATCTGGCGACGGCGCGCCCGTATCAGGAGTGGCTGGATGCCACCCAGACCAAACTCGATACGTTGCCGTATGAAGTCGGGCCGATGGCGCCCGACCTCGCCACCTTGTTGGATCGGCAGCAGGCGTTCGGTTACACCCAGGAAGACCTCAAGTTCTTCCTGGAGCCGATGGCGTTGACGGGCCAGGAACCGGTCGGTTCCATGGGGCGCGACATCCCGCTTGCGGTGCTGTCCGACCGGCCGAAGTTGCTGTTCGACTACTTCAAGCAGTGCTTCGCGCAGGTTACCAATCCGCCCATCGATTCCATCCGCGAAGAGTTGGTGATGTCGCTGGTGACCTTGATCGGTCCACGGCCGAACCTGCTCGAACCGGAAGGCGCGGCCGGCCACAGGCGGCTGGAAGCACGGCATCCCATTTTGTCCAATACCGATCTGGAGCGCGTGCGGCGCATCGAAAACCATCTCGATCACGCGTTTCGCACGTATACGATCGATATCACCTGGCCGGCGGAAGAAGGGGCCGCCGGCATGGAGCCGGCTCTGGAACGAGTCCTCAAGACCGCGGAAGAGGTGGTTCGCGAGGGGTACAACATCATCATCCTGTCGGACCGCAACATCGCGGCGGATCGCATTCCGATCCCCTCCTTACTGGCGACGGCCGGTGTGCACCATCACCTCATCCGCGAAGGGTTGAGAACGGAATCCGGCCTCGTCGTCGAAACCGGCGAAGCGCGCCAGACCCATGATTTCTGTTGTCTCGCCGGTTATGGCGCCGAAGCCATCAACCCCTACTTGGCCTTTGACACCCTGTCGGCGGCCCGCGAGATGCTGCCCGAAATCCTGACCGAGGAAGAGGCCCACAAGCGGTACGTGAAAGCGGTGTGCAAGGCGATGCTCAAGGTCATGGCCAAGATGGGCATCTCCACCTATCAGTCCTATTGCGGCGCACAGATCTTCGATGCGGTGGGCT
>JAHCKI010000438.1 GCA_026125865.1 Rhodospirillales bacterium | reverse complement strand
CGACTCGCGGGGCGCCACCTCCCTCGAGGGAGCGTCGGACTATATGTATTGGGTTGCTGAAGACAGATTGTCGTTGGGTCATCATGAGACGCAGGGTGGTGCCGCCGGCGCGTTGGGACGGTAGGGTGAATGCCTGGAGGAGCGTGCATAGGGTTGGCAGGACCGGCGGAATCGCTCTCGGGTACACTCGTGTCGCCATCTGGCGCACTCGGACCAGGAGATTGAGGTTGTAGGCGCCGCAGATCCAGTTCCACTCTATTCGGACTTTGTCCAGCCCGCAGAGGTGAAACGCTCGTATGCCCATGTGCGTCTTGATGCGGGCGAAGACGGTTTCGATGAGGTGGGCGCGGGTTCGGTAGAGTTGGTTGCCTTGGTCGGTGGCCATGTATCGGCCGACCTCGTCGCGTAGGTCTTGGTAGGCGTCGCGGGTGATGTTGCGGGCCGTCTGGTTTTTAGGAAGACAACGGTGGGCGAGGGGACAGTGCTCGCATGCGGCACAGGTGTAGGTCACGCACGATATGCCGTTGCGGCGCGAACCTTGGCCCTGGCGCGTCAGAGCCTCGCCCATGGGGCAACGGTAGCAGTCGTTGTCGGGATCGTAGACGAAGGCGTTGCGATGAAAGCCAGTCCCTTTCATGGGCAGGCAATCCCGTTGGTCTTCGGGCACGGGCTGCGCGATGTCGCTTCGGTTGGCGGGGTTGGTGGGGCGAAAGTCGGTGCCGGTGGGCATGCAGGCGTCGATGCCTTTGTCGTCAAGCTGTTTGAGGTTGTCGCCGGAACTGAATCCGCCATCGGCCATCAC
Organism: Rhodospirillales bacterium; assembly: GCA_026125865.1. Taxonomy (GTDB): domain Bacteria; phylum Pseudomonadota; class Alphaproteobacteria; order Rhodospirillales; family Defluviicoccaceae; genus JADJXQ01. Next base: position 1,122 of record JAHCKI010000438.1, on the reverse strand, counting down.
TCGCTGGGGCGTCGTGCCGAGCCGCTCGGCGTCGGACACGGCGCCCATGACGGCGGACGCTTCGTCGGCGCCTTCGGGAACGTGGGCGGAAACGATGGCCCCGGTATGGGCGTCTACGGTGGCCGTGGGAGTGTAGTTGGGGGCATGACCGCCTTCTTTGTTGGGCACAATGGACGAATCGGGGTCGTTCACAGGAACCCGAACGGGGTCGGCATTCTTGCCGAGCTTCTTGCGCCGTTGTGCATCGCGCGCGTGGGCCGTTTGCGACGCCTTTTCGAATGTGGCGATCCGGGCGCTAAGTTCGAAGATTTCCGCACGCAATGCTTCGATTTCCTGGGCCGCCTGCGCATCGTGCGCCTGCTGTTCATCCAGCGATTCCATGCGTTCCAAGCGTTGGTTGAGCATCTCGACATACCGCGCAAGGTACGCGTCCAAGGTATCGGCGGTGCGCGCTCCATGGCGGTCGCTACAGGCCCGAAGCCGAGTGCCGTCCACCACCAGGGTCTGTAGCGCTTTCTCATGACGCGCGCCGATCGCGGTGACCACCTGACAGTTCAACTCCTTGAGTTGTTCGCCGAACATCGTGCGAAACGCTGCAAAGGTCGAATGATCGACCGCCCGTCCTTCGAACAACCATTGGAAGTCGAGGCGTTCGCGCGTGGCTTCCTCGAGTTCGCGGCTGCTACGGATCTTGCGCAGCAGCCCGTAGAAGATAGCCGTCGCCATCAGACGCGGATGAATCGGCGGTTGCCCCCGCCGTTCTTCGCAAAACACGTTCTCCCACGCCGACCAATCGAGCCCTCGCATCACGGCGTCCACGAGCCGTATTCCATGGTCCGCCGGCACCCACTCGTCCAGCGACGCCATACATACCTGATTGCGGTCCAGCTTCGGTTTCGCCCATCGCCGCTCAAGCTTGGCGGCCTTGATACCGTCCCTCGCGCTGTCAGCCTCGCCCATCCGGCCACCCCTTCGTCGTGCTCCCTTCCGTCGGTGCCGTTATAGTAGCATATTTGGATTTAAATATCAACTCAGTATTGACTTCCGACGGCTACACACTCACAATATTCCCTTCGTGAATACTTCGACACTCCCTCGAGGGAGGTGGCGCCCCGCGAGTCG
>JAHCKI010000437.1 GCA_026125865.1 Rhodospirillales bacterium | reverse complement strand
CCGGCATCTTGTTGAGCAACGAGCCCTTGCCGTGAACCACCTCGTCATGGCTGATGGGCAGAATGAAGTTTTCGGTAAATGCGTACAGGAGGCCGAACGTTAGAAGGTCATGGTGATAGCGGCGGTGAACCGGGTCCTTGCTGATGTAACGCAGCGTGTCGTTCATCCAGCCCATGTTCCACTTGTAGCCGAAACCGAGACCGCCCAGGTAGGTCGGCCGTGACACCATCGGCCAGGAGGTGGATTCTTCGGCGATGGTCATGACGCCCGGATGATGACCGTAGACCAACTCGTTCATCGCCTTGAGGAACGAAATGGCTTCGAGGTTTTCCCGCCCACCGTACATGTTGGGGATCCATTCGCCTTCCTTGCGGCTGTAGTCCAGGTACAGCATGGAGGCGACGGCATCGACCCGCAAACCGTCCACATGATATTCCTCCATCCAATACAAGGCATTGGATAGAAGGAAGTTGCGCACTTCGTTGCGACCATAGTTGTAGATCAGGGTGTCCCAGTCCATGTGGCGGCCGAGGCGCGGATCCTGATGCTCGTATAGGTGTGTGCCGTCGAAATAACAGAGACCGTGGGCATCACCAGGGAAATGTCCGGCGACCCAGTCGATGACCACACCGAGCCCTGCTTGGTGACACTGGTCAATGAAGTACTTGAAGTCTGAAGGCGTGCCAAATCGGCTGGTCGGCGCGAACAGGCCTGTCGGCTGGTAACCCCAGGAGCCGTCGAAGGGGTGCTCGTGCACCGGCATCAATTCGATATGGGTGAAGCCGAGATCCTTGACATACGGGACGAGCTGGTCCGCGAGTTCACGGTAGGTGAGGTATCGGTTTCCATCCTCGGGTACGCGCCGCCACGAGCCCAAATGCACCTCGTAAACCGCCACCGGCGCATCGCGGTCGTGGGCGTGGGCGCGGCTGCTGATCCAAGCGTCATCCTGCCATTCATATGGCGCCGGATCGGCGACGACCGATGCGGTTTTGGGTGGAAGTTCGGCCTGAAAGGCGAACGGATCGGCTTTGAGGGCCATCAACTCACCAAAACCGGCGCGGATTTCGTATTTATAGGCGGCGCCCGGGCCGACGCCGGGAATGAAAATCTCCCAGATTCCGATTTCGTGGCGGTTGCGCATGGGATGAGCCCGCCCGTCCCAGCCATTCCAGTCGCCGACGACGCTGACCTTGCGAGCGTTGGGGGCCCACACCGCAAAACTTGTTCCGGCGACGTTATCGACCGTCACCGCATGCGCCCCGAGCTTGCGATAGGCGTGCAGATGCGTACCCTCGCCAAGCAAATGGATATCCAGCGGTCCGAGCACGGGACCGAAGCGATAGGGGTCCTCAATATCGTACTCGGTATCGCTATCGTGAGGTTGAAGGCGCAGTCGGTAGCGGAAACGTTCGGTACGATTTTCAAGACGGCCCATGAAAAAGCCCTGGGGCCGAACACACTCCAGTTCACCAACCGCGTCACCACTGGCGGAGTCGATCACGGTCACCCGCTTGGCGCCAGGTTGGAATGTGCGGACGACGATCGCCTTGGAATCTTCTTCCACCTCCGCATGCATTCCTAGGACTGCGAACGGATCGTGATAGTCCGAGTGAATGATGCGTTCGATCGCTTCTTCGAGTTTCTTCTGGGGCATGATCTGATCTATCCCGTCGAGGGTGATTTTCTAAGGAGAGTATTAAACAATTCGTTGTTAGGGCGAAGGGGGAAAACGGCAAACATCACTTCTTCTTTGATGCCGCTGTTTTTGCCTTTTTCTTGGGATCGGCGTTTGCGTCGGAATTCTCCGAGGGGTCGCTTGGCGCTTTTGGCTTTACGGCTTGCTTTTTCGCACCGGTCCTGGACCTCGCCGCCGCGCGCCTTTTTGCCGCCTTTTCCAAAGCCTCGGCGGCCACGTTCAATGCCT
>JAHCKI010000436.1 GCA_026125865.1 Rhodospirillales bacterium | reverse complement strand
CCGGCGAAAAGCAGCGTTTGGCGTTTCTCCGCGCCCTGCTGCTGGAACCATCGGTCCTGCTCCTGGACGAGCCCACCTCGGGCCTCGATCATGAGAGCGTGTCGCTGGTCGAAGACCTCCTCCGGGAACACCTCGATTGCGGTCGCGGTGTTCTCATGGTGAGCCACGATCCGGCGCAGGCGAAACGATTGGCAACGCGTCGAATCCGGATCGCGGAGGGGCGGATCGTGGGCGAAGAACGACAATGACCTTCATCGCGCTTGGCTACGGCGACGTCGCCATCGCCGCACTGCTCGTGCTGTTCAACGCAGCGCTGTCACTGTACCTGACTCTCGGCCTGGAACGGCGCCTGCTTGTCGCCGCTATCCGAATGGTTCTGCAACTCACGCTGATCGGCCTTGTTCTCAAGGCGTTGTTCGCGTCTTCGTCCATTTGGCTGACGGCGGGTGTCTGCGTCCTGATGGTGCTGTTCGCGGCCCATGAGATCACCGCTCGGCAAAGCCGTCCGTTTTCGGGGCTTTGGAATTACGGCATGGGCGCCGCGAGCCTCACGGTCGCCGGTTTGTCTGTGACGATCTTGGCGCTCACGACGCAAATCCGTCCCGATCCCTGGTATGATCCTCGCTACGCCGTTCCGCTCCTTGGGATGATTCTGGGCAACGCCATGACCGGGGTCAGCCTCGGGCTGGAGCGTCTCCTGAACGCGGCGGTTCGCGAGCGGGGCGCCATTGAGGCCCGTCTTTCCCTCGGCGAGGACTTCTCGAATGCGATTTCCGGGTTCCGCAACGAATCCGTTCGCAGCGGCCTGATACCGATCATCAATTCCATGTCGGCCGCGGGACTTGTGTTTCTTCCCGGCATGATGACGGGGCAGATCCTTTCCGGAATCGACCCTGTCGAGGCCGTCAAATATCAACTCCTCATCATGTTCTTGATCGCCGGAGGAACCGGGATGGGGGTCGTGATCGCCGTTTGGTTGGGCATGCGGCGTTTGACCGATACCCGCCATCGGCTCCGTCTCGACCGTCTGGTAGGCGATCCCCCGGCTTGACAGCCGCGACGGCGAATAGAGCAAGCGGCGCGAAAGCGCTTCCGCGCAAGAATCCGCGGGTGTAATAACGAAGCGCGCCATCCTCACCGTGTTGGTGTGGCTCCACGAAATCCTTTCAAGCTTAAGCCTCGGATCCCATGGCCGCAGCGATTTCCAGTTCAAATACCATGCCGGATGCGGGCGAGGCGCCGAGCATGTCCGTCGTCGTGCCGGTGCTGAACGAAGGGGAGTCCATCCTTTCCCTTGTCGACGAAATCGACCGGGCGCTGTCCGGGCAAGTGCCGTTCGAAATCATATTCGTGGATGACGGCAGCACCGACGACACACCGGCGCGCCTAGAGGAAGCCAGGGAACGGTATCCGTCCTTGCGTGCCGGGCGGCATTTGCGGCGTGCAGGCCAAAGCGCCGGGATCAATACCGGCGTCATGATGGCGCGGGCGCCCCTGATCGTCACTCTCGACGGCGATGGTCAAAACGACCCGACCGATATCCCCAAGTTGCTCGATGTTTACCACCGCGAAGCAGGCCAAGCCCCTCTCCTTGTCGCGGGTCATCGAACGAAGCGGCAAGATAGCTGGGTCAAGCGGGTGTCCTCGCGGATCGCCAACACGGTGCGGGCGAAACTGCTCAAGGACAGCACCCCCGATACCGGTTGCGGGCTCAAGGTGTTTTCACGGCAAGCGTTTTTGGATATGCCCCGCTTCGATCACATGCACCGGTTCTTGCCGGCCTTGATGGTGCGGCAAGGGGGGCGGGTGATTTCGGTGCCGGTCAACCACCGCCCGCGCGAAAGGGGGGCCTCCAAGTATGGGACCCTGGATCGGTTGCTGGTCGGGATCGTCGATTTGGCCGGCGTCATGTGGCTGTTGCGTCGCGCCCGCATGGCA
>JAHCKI010000435.1 GCA_026125865.1 Rhodospirillales bacterium | reverse complement strand
CAGGCGTGGAGCGGATCGCCGAAGAAGTCGCCGAACGCTTCCCCGAAGCCCGCCGGGCGATCCTGTCGAGCGACCTCACCCCGCGCATCGCCGATCTCCGCGAGACCTTGCGGGAGATCGAAGACCGGGAGGTGGACGTGGTGATCGGAACGCAGCTCGTCGCCAAGGGACACCATTTCCCGGGGCTCGCGCTTGTCGGCGTGGTCGACGCCGATCTCGGTCTCAGCGGCGGCGATTTGCGCGCCGCCGAACGGACGCACCAGCTCATGGTCCAGGTCGCCGGCCGGGCCGGCCGCGGCGATCATCCCGGAAGGGTCATTCTCCAAACCCACATGCCCGAACATCCGGTCATGGCAGCGATTGCCAGCGGCGACAGCACGGAGTTCCTGCGGGCGGAATCCATGGCCCGGCGCACCGCCGGCTTGCCGCCATTCGGACGCCTCGCCGCTCTCATCGTCTCCCATGCCAACGAAAACGAGGCTACAGCGGCGGCGCTGATGTTGGCCCGCACCGCGCCACAGGAAAACGGCGTACGGGTGCTGGGCCCCGCCCCGGCGCCGTTGGCCTTGCTGCGTGGCCGCCATCGCCGCCGTCTCCTGGTCATGGCAACAAAGGACGTGGCGGTGCCGGCGCTGCTCCGCCGTTGGTTGGCATCCACCCCCTTGCCCCGCTCGGTCAGAGTGCAAGTGGATGTGGATCCCTACAGCTTTCTGTAGCTTGCCGAATTCGTGTTTCCGCACTGCAAAAAGAAGGCGGCAACTGACTTTCGCAGGCGCACATCAACCCATGGTAGAAAACATTGCCCCTTCTGCATGTAACATCGACGGGCGGAGGCGCAACGCACTGAGGGGCCGAAAGCCACCTTGGCCGTTGAAGTACTTGCGCGTTAGCTTGGGAAGTCGGGTTGCAAGGTCGGAATGGCTGTGGTAGAGATCGAATGTTTTGAGGGTTACGACGCTTCGCGCGAAAGTTAATCGCTTTCGCGGGTGCTTTCCCGGCCCGACAACCAAAACCACGAAGGGGGTTCGCGGGTGCCATCCAAAGCCAAGGAGTCCGGTGGGCTTGCCGAACGCTACGCGATAGCGCTGTTCGAACTGGCGGAAGAAGCCAAGTCGCTGGATCAAGTTGATTCCGATCTGGCGTCACTTATGTCCATGGTTCGCGAGAGCGCAGATCTCAAGCGTTTAATCCGCTCACCTGCCATTTCGAAGGGCGACCAAGGTCGCGCCATGGCGGCGTTGACGAAAAGCGCCGACATGCACGAATTGACGCAAAGGTTTGTAGGTCTTCTTGCCCACAACCGACGCCTCTTCTCTCTTCCGGATGTCATCGAGGCTTACCGCGACATTCTATCTGGTCGTCGTGGCAGAACTTCGGCCGAGGTGATTACGGCCAAGAGCCTTACGGAAGCACAAAAGACGGCTATCGCCAACGCCCTCAAACAAACCATGGGGGGCGAGGTGACCATCAATGATACGATCGATCCCGACATCCTCGGGGGAATGATCGTTAAAATTGGGTCGCGTATGGTCGATAGTTCACTACGCACAAAATTACAAAGACTTCGCCTTGCCATGAAGGGGGTTGGGTAATGGAAATCCGAGCCGCGGAAATCTCCTCCATCATCAAAAAGCAGATCGCTGAATTCGGAACAGAAGCCGAAGTTGCAGAGATCGGCACCGTGCTGTCCGTCGGTGACGGTATCGCTCGCGTCTACGGCATGGACAATGTCCAGGCCGGTGAGATGGTCGAGTTCCCGGGTAGCATCAAGGGCATGGCCCTTAACCTGGAAGAAGACAACGTCGGTGTCGTTATTTTCGGCGACGACCGCCACATCAAGGAGGGCGATACCGTCAAGCGTACGGGCGCCATTGTTGACGTACCGGTCGGCCGCGGTCTTTTGGGCCGCGTCGTCGACGGCGTCGGCGAGCCGATCGACGGCA
>JAHCKI010000434.1 GCA_026125865.1 Rhodospirillales bacterium | reverse complement strand
TGATCGACACGGTATCGGCCAGGATCGGTCGCTGCAGCGCCGATTGTTGAAAGGCACCGAGCCAAAACGGACTTGTGGCCGGATCCCACCCCATGGCGGCCGCCGCTTTCGCGGTCCAGAGCGCAAACGCCCACGTGATCGACCAGGGATGGCCCGCGACCAATAAGGTCACCCAGTTGAGCACCGCAAGCAGTCCGGCGCCGAGCAGCAGCGGCCACGGTCCGCGCACGGCCCGCCGCCACGAAAACCCTTCGTCCCCCCATCCCATAGGGCGCCGAATCCGTCCGCCGACGGCATGCAGGCTGGTGTAAACGACGATCAGCATCGCCAACTGCAGCACCGTCGCTGTTCCCCAGCCGAGGGTATGGCCGATAGAGACGGCGCCAAAATCGGGCAATTCCGCCCACACATGGAAATGAAGACTGGCCAAGAAACCGCCGAGGCAGAAAAAGATAAGAGCCATGACCATGCGCACGTTGCCGCTGCCGGCGGTGTACAGCGTCCCCGAGGCGCATCCGTTGGCCAACTGCATGCCGATCCCGAACAAGAACGCCCCCACCATCATCGACATGCTCACCGGCGCCAAGGCGCCGTTCGGCGCTCCATCCACGGCCAATGTGGGAGCGAAAAGCACAATCGCGATGGCCAGCATGACGAGCTGGGCGGCCACGCCGGAAATGTCGCCCTCGACGAAAGCACGGCGATAGGCTGCCGCGAAGCTGAACGACGCGTGGTACAGGGTCGCCCCGAGTGCGAGGCCGACAATCAGCAACACCGCCTGCGATGGCCCGAACGCCAGTGCACGCACAATCAGAATTGACGCAATTGTTCCAGCGACTATCAGGATCGTCGGCTGACTGCGTGACCCCGGTGCGGCAATGGCGGCGGTGTCCGACAAGGCGCCCCTATTTGAGCGAGTCGGTGACGATTTTGGCGAAGATGGCGTCCAGTTCCCTGGCCATGACGTCCAGGTCGGCGACCTCATACGGCGCGAATACCGCGCTCGGACGGCGGTAGGTAAGCGTCGCCGCGCCATCCGCTTCTTCCGTCACGTAGAGCCGGATCGGCGCCTCGATGCCCGCGGCGACGCTGGCCTTGAGCATGCGGACCGCGTATGGCGGCTTGAAGACCATGATGACCTGATTGCCCGGAATGGTGACACCAATCTTGCGGGCGCCACAGTCGGCGCAAGCGTTGGCGACGATGCCCATGCCATTGGCTCCGATCGACACCTTCAAATCCTCAATGTAGTTCTTGAACGGTTTGCCGGTGGCAACCGTTTCTGTGCCGGGATAGGGCGCCGGAGTCTCGGCCATTGCCGGCGCCGCGCCGATCACCCCGATCATGGCCATCATAGCCAACCTTGCGCGCATCTGCTTCCTCCTGAAAATTGTATCCGAGTCGCCAATCACGTTAAGCCGAAGCGGGAACCGGGACCAGCCGGGGTCGGCATCAGTCACGTGAATTTGAGGCGGCGTGTGCACCATCGTTGTCATCGACCCCATCGGGAGTATGCGGCGGCGCGAGCGTTTCACCCAGTTGGGCGATATCGATACGGTCGGCCCGCTGGGAGATCTTTTCGGTGGAAATGCGGATCTGGCGGATATCGTCATCGACCTGCCGGAAATGCTCCTGCAGCTTGACGGCGCGCCGGTCCAGGCGGTCGATATCGTTGCCGAGGGCGCTCAGTTCCGCCTCGATCAGCCGCGCCTGCTCATGCATACGAACATCCTTGAGCACGGCGCGAAGCGTGTTGAGGGTGGCCCAAAGGGTCGTGGGCGACACGATCCAAACCTTTCGCCGGAACGACTCCTCGACAATGCCACGGAAGTTGGCGTGAAGTTCGGCGTACACCGCTTCCGACGGCAGGAACATCAGTGCCGCGTAGGCGGTGTCGCCGGGAACGATATAGCGCGCCTGGATATCGACTATGTGCAGGCGAA
>JAHCKI010000433.1 GCA_026125865.1 Rhodospirillales bacterium | reverse complement strand
GCGTCGTGACGACACGAAGGCGGCGAGGGTTCATAGCATTCAAATCATGCGGGGGTCGCCGTCACCCGACGGCGGCGGGATAATGCGACGAGCGCGCCAAGGCCCGTTACGAATAGCGGCAAGGCGGCCGGAACCGGAACGACCGAAATCCGGGCCACCTGATAGCCGGCTTGCGTGAAATCCCCGTTGGGAATGGCGTCCAGGATGTTCCCGCCCGGCGCAAAACCCTCGTGCATGGCGATGACACCATTCTCGGTCACGCCGGTGTTGGGCGCAGCCTGGGCAAGGGCTGCCGTGTTGGCCGGGATTTCATCGTTCACCTCGGTACCGGCATCATAGACCCGGTTTCCGAGAACGAGGATTTCAAGCGGTTGGAACTTGCCGTCAGCGTTGCGGATCGAATAGGCGGTCGGATTGTCGTTGAAGATGAACGCATCGTTGCTGGGGATGACCATCGACGCAAAGCTGACATAGCCATCGTGACCAATATCGACGTTGAAAACACTCTCGCCTTTTTCTCCGGGTTGCAGCGGCCCGCCCGTACCGAAAACTGCACCACGAGCGGTGCCGCGTCCGGCGGAATCGAAGGTTGCGAACAACGGATCGAGGTTGCCATCCTCCACTAACCGCTCCAACGCCGGTGACGCCGCCTGACCGATGTTGCCGATATCGAATGAACCGTCATGAAAGAATACTCCAACCGGTGTAATCAATGTCCCGTTCGGGGGCGCCAAGTTCTCGACATACACAGTGATGTTTGCCGCCGATGCTGATGCCGCCCATGCCAATCCCATGACCAATAGTAAGAAAAGTCCCGTCACTCTTTGTTTCCGAAGCACACGCATTTGATTTCCTCCTAGTCCCCATCCCTAAAGAACACCAAGTCGATATGTGCGAAGCAACCTTACTGTCGCCATTGCCGGCCACATTTCCGCTTGCGCTGATTGCACTTACGAGATTAGCGACGAAATCTGTCGTTCGGGATCACGACTGCGTGCCTACTGTCACGTTTGCGTGAGCTTGTTTTGATCGATGCAGTGTATTGACCACTGCAACTACGCTTCGGCGTTCAAGTCAGGTTCCAGGAGGCGGTGGAGGTGGACGATCACGTACTTGATTTCCGCCTCATCGATGGTCTTGCGGCTCACTTCCTGCCATGCTTTCAACGCTTCGGCGTAGCTGGGAAAAACGCCGACAATGTGCAGAGATTTCGTATCGACGAAATCGACACCTTGTGGGTCCTTTACCCGGCCGCCGAACACGAGATGCAAAAGGGGGTTGTCCATATCACTCGTCCTTGATCAATCTTTCTTGAAGTGCTGCCGAGTTGCCGGCTGGGGGTATTGAACCTACGTTTGTGCGGTTACCGGGTCGAGATCATTTTTTTAATGCCGATCCCGTCATACGGCGTGCAGCAGCTCAACGAGGAGACCCACAATGATCGATCTGTATACCTGGTCCACGCCCAACGGATTCAAGGTATCCATCCTGCTCGAGGAACTCGGCCTCCCCTACAAGGTGTTTCCGATCAACATCGGTGCCGGAGACCAGTTCGATCCCGCGTTCCTAAAACTCAACCCGAACAACAAGATCCCAGTCATTGTCGATCACGACGGCCCGAACGGCGAACCGCTGGCGCTGATGGAATCCGGCGCTATCCTCATGTATCTCGCCGAAAAATCCGGCAAGCTGATGCCGGCCGAGACGGTACAACGATATACGGTCATCCAATGGCTGATGTTTCAGATGGGTGGCCTCGGCCCCATGCTGGGACAGAACCACCACTTCCGCCGCTATGCACCGGAAACCATCCCGTATGCGGTCGATCGCTATACCCGGGAGGCGACACGGCTGTATCGCGTCCTCGACGCGCGACTGGGTGAAGAGGAATACCTCGCCGGGGATTACTCTATCGCCGACATCGCCTCCTATCCCTGGATTCGCCCGTGGCGGCGGCAAG
>JAHCKI010000432.1 GCA_026125865.1 Rhodospirillales bacterium | reverse complement strand
AGACCGATGACCATGCCCGCGAACATGACCGGACCGGCCACCTTCAAGACCACGAACATGGCCTCGCGACCCACTTCAAGCACTGCGAGTTCGTTCATCGTCCTCCCCTTCCCTCCTTTCGCGCGCGACCGGCGCTAAATCGGCATCTGGGAGATTTCTTTGTAGGCCTGGACGACCTTGTCGCGGATGGCCATCACCGTTTGCAGCGTGACTTCCGCTTCGGCCACGGCCGCCACCACCTGACCGATGTCGGCCCCCTCGGTAACGGCGGCTAACGACGCTTTTTCTCCGCTTTCCGCCGTGGTCACGGCGCTGGAAATGGCGTTCTTGACCAGGGATGCGAACGTTTCACCGGGGGCTTCCGGCGTCGGCTGATCGGTGGTGTCGATTTCGATGCCCTTGGCCGCCCGGGAATAGGCGGCAATGGCGTTGGTATAGCTGTTTGCGGATGTAATCATCGAGTTCTCACGATTCCTTGTTGTATTCGTTCAGGGCTTCGGTGTTAGCGCAAAATATCAATCGCCTCGGTGAGCATGCGCTTGGAGGTCTTGATCATGTTCAGGTTGGCCTCGTACGAGCGCTGCGCTTCGCGCATATCCATCATTTCGATCAGTGAATCGACGTTGGGAGTCAGGATGTAGCCATCGCTGTCGGCCGCCGGATGGCCCGGCTGGTACTTCTTGTTGAACGGCGATTTGTCGTTGAGGACCTTGTCCACATGCACCATGTCGAGACCGGTCGCCCGATCCAATTCGTTCTTGAAGGTGATGACCTTGCGTTGATAGGGCGTGCCGCCGGGCGAGGTCGCCACGGAATCGGCGTTGGCGATGTTCTCGGCAATGACCCGCAGCCGGTTGCCCTGCGCCTTCATCCCCGCGGCGGAAAGCCGCAGCGTCTTGATCATGTCACCCATGGGTCATGCTCCCCGTTTCAAATCTGTCGCCCTGCCCCGACTAATGCCCCGACCCGAGAGCCATGCGAAGCATGCCCAGGTGCTTGCGGTACAATTCCGTGGCCAGCTTGTGGGTCATCGACGTTTCGTTCGCCTTGGCCATCTGTTCCTCGAGGACCACGCCGTTGCCGCTCGGCGCGGTCTCGAACGGTCGGCGCTCATCCCGCGCCGCGAAATCCCGTACCGGCTTCCTTTGTCCACCCAGGTGGCCGCCGCTTGTCACGGACATGTTCAATTGCCGTGCCGGACGTTTCACCAGCTTTTCGAACCGGAACGCCTCGATGTCGCGCGGGCGGTAATCCGGCGTATCGGCATTGGCGATGTTCTGGGCCAACACCTCCTGCCGCTGGCTCAACCACGCCATTCGCTTTCGGGTGGCGGCGAACAAGGGGATCTTACCGAGGTCCATGGCTGTCGATATCACTCGTTGGGAAACCGGACATGAGTCGGATGCGAGTATCCGCAAACATGCTTAACAGTCGGTAAACACCGCTGCCGACGACCGTCGGCGCCCACTTTTCGTTTGCATTTTTCGCGTTTGTGAACCCGTTCACAGAAGCGAATGAGAATAGGAGTCATATGCACCCCATCGAACGCCCATCGAAGACCAACGGGAGCGAGGGAAAATCGAAAATGACGGGAACCTGCGAACACTGTCTGGGCTTGATCACCCTATGGCTGACGCTCATAGGAACCATGTGCATCGCCGGGTGACGGAAGACGACGAAATCCGCGTAGGGAGGAATAGCCGAAGGCGTATTCCGCCGGACGTCATCACACCGCACACTCGCCCGCGGCGAGGTCGTTGGGCGTCGCGACCCCTGGTACGGCAACTTTCGCGATTGGCACCATTCGGCGGAATACGCCTTCGGCTATTCCTCCCTACGGAGCTGAGCTCGCATATCCGGGGACACCTTACGCATCTCTATATCCGCATATCCGGGGACACCTTACGCATCTCTATATCCGCATATCTGGAAGCACCTTACATCTCCATTTCGCAGGTGTTTT
>JAHCKI010000431.1 GCA_026125865.1 Rhodospirillales bacterium | reverse complement strand
CGCCCGTATCCCGCGTTTGCGAATCCCTCAGCCGCGACAGCCTCGAGCAAAACGCGCTGATGCTGTCCACGGTATTGGAGGATTTCGGAGTCCGCGGCGATATCGTCAAGGTGCGTCCCGGACCGGTCGTCACTCTCTATGAATTGGAGCCGGCCGCCGGCACCAAGACCTCGCGGGTGATCGGGCTGGCGGATGACATCGCCCGTTCCATGAGCGCGCTTTCGGTTCGCGTCGCAGTGGTTCCGGGTCACAATGTCATCGGCATTGAGCTTCCCAACAATCAGCGCGAGATGGTTTACCTGCGCGAACTGTTGGGATCGGAACCGTTCGAACGTCACACCGGACAGCTCGTCCTCGCGCTCGGCAAGAATATCAGCGGCGGCCCGACGTTCGTCGATCTGGCGCGGATGCCCCACTTGCTGATCGCCGGCACCACGGGTTCGGGAAAATCGGTCGCCGTCAACACCATGATCCTGTCGCTTCTGTACCGGCAGCCGCCCGACGCCTGCAAGCTGATCCTGATCGATCCCAAGATGCTGGAGCTGTCCGTCTACGACGGCATTCCGCACCTCCTAGCGCCGGTGGTAACCGATCCGTCGAAGGCGGTCGTGGCCCTCAAGTGGACCGTCCGCGAGATGGAAGAACGCTATCGCATGATGTCGCAATTGGGCGTTCGCAACGTGGCCGGCTTCAACGCGCGGGTTCAGGAAGCCCTCAAAAAGGGCGAGGAATTGACGCGGCGGGCGCAGACGGGCTTCGATGATGAAGGCCGCCCGGTGGTCGAAGAGGTGCCGCTCGACCTGAAACCGTTGCCGTTCATCGTCGTCGTCGTTGACGAGATGGCCGACCTGATGCTGGTGGCGGGCAAGGACATCGAGGCTGCGGTTCAACGTTTGGCGCAAATGGCGCGCGCCGCCGGTATCCACCTGATCATGGCGACGCAGCGGCCGTCGGTCGACGTTATCACCGGCACCATCAAGGCCAATTTCCCGACGCGCATCAGTTTTCACGTCACTTCCAAGATCGACAGCCGCACGATCCTCGGCGAGCAAGGCGCGGAACAGCTTTTGGGCCAGGGCGACATGCTCTACATGGCAACCGGCGGCCGTATCACCCGAGTTCATGGGCCGTTCGTATCGGACGAGGAAGTCGAGGCTGTCGTCCGCGAGCTTCGCGATCAGGGCGAACCCCAGTATGTGCAGGCGGTCACCGAAGAGTCGGACGAGGACCGGGCTTGGATTTCCGGGGAAATGGGCGAGGTCGGCGGCTCGTCGAGCGACGAGTTGTACGATGAAGCGGTGGCGATCGTCTCGCGCGAAGGCAAGGCCTCCACAAGTTTCGTGCAGCGGCGCTTGCAAATCGGCTATAATCGGGCCGCGCGCCTCATCGAGCGTATGGAAACGGAAGGGGTCGTCAGCAAACCCGACCGGGTGGGACGCCGAGAAGTACTCGTCGGCGAACGAGCCGTCCAATAGATTCGAACGCGCTAATAGAACCCGAACGAAATCAACCCCGAACCAAATTGACCCCGATGCCGATGCATACGCTTCGAAAGGCCGTTTTGACCTTCGTTCTCGGGCTGGTCCTCGTCGTCGCGACGACAGGGGAAGCTCTGGTCGCGCGGCCAGAGGAAATTCAGTTGAGCCCCGAAGACCGCCAGCAAGTGGCGCGGATTGAAGAGTATCTCAATCGGTTGACCACGGTGCGCGCCCGCTTTCTGCAGGTGTCGTCCAATGGTCAAGTAGCCGAGGGCGACTTCTTTTTATGGCGGCCGGGCCGCATCAGGGTCGAATACGATCCACCGGTGCCGGTGCTGATTGTCGCCAATGGCAGTTTCCTGGTCTACTACGACCGCGAGTTGGAGCAGGTCAGTCATCTTCCGCTGGGCAGTACCGCCGCGGGTGTGTTGACCAAGGAAAACCTCTCCCTTGAGGATCCAGACCTGACGGTGACCGGCTTCGAAC
>JAHCKI010000430.1 GCA_026125865.1 Rhodospirillales bacterium | reverse complement strand
GTAGCGGTCCAGAAGTTCGGCCATCTTCGCCACCGCGCGCGCCTGCCAATCGTCGACGAGGGCGCCGGGAAAGCCCAGCGGCTCATTGTGGGCCGGTTGCGCAACGAACGACTGGCACCGCGCCATCGCATCGGGAAGCAACGGCGGCGGCAAGGTGGTCTCGGGATCGGCCGTAAGGGGCGGTGTGGCGAATTTTTCCATCTCGGGTCCGATCCCTCAACCGGTCATCTCAAGCGCGTCTGCTGTCGAGCGGTCGCGCCCAAGGGGCAACGTGTCGGCGTTCGCGCGAGTCATCGCACTGGTTGCGGGTTGGGCTGAAAAAGATGCCCGCCGCATGCAACAGCTTTGAGAACGGCGCGATGAGCAGAAGAACCGCGAACAGCACCAGATGGATGGCGAGGACAGGGTCCCCCGGCAGGAGGTGCCAATCCAACCGCCATAGCCCCGCCACGTATTGCTTGAGGGTGACGATGTCGGGGGTCAGCCAGAAGGTCATGGCTAAGCCCGTGGCGCCGAGGATGAGCAGAAAAACGAGAATACCGACATCCGTCGGGCGACTGATGTAGCGCACGCGGGGGTGGACCATTCGACGGACGAGGAGACCGACGAGTCCAACCATCATGGCGATAGCCGCCAGTTTCCCCACTGGTTGCAGCATGACGATCGGCGCCGGCGGTACCGCCAGGAAGTAGCGGACATGTCGGAGCAGGACCAACAGCAGTCCCCAATGAAAGAGCATGGAGAACAACCACAAAATCTTGTCCGCCCGAAACAGGCTCTCGAAAAGGAACACTTCCCGTCCAAGCCGAACCACCGCGCCAAAGCGGGTGAGGGGCGCCGGGGTGGTGGGAATGCGCAAAGGAGCCGGTGTCACCGCATAGCGCCAAAGGCGCCTCGCCATCATGACCGCGAATACGGCGAACGACAGCGTCAGCAGTACCGAGACGATTGCCGTCAGGGCGGTCATGGGCCCGCTCCATCCGCCGACCCGGCACCCAAGCGCTCATCCAACGGACGGAAGCCGCCCGTTGGCATCAAACCACCGGCGGGCCGTGCGGCGATCGTTCGGATTGGCGCCCGCACCGTCGAATCGGCCTCAAACGCAGCCGGTCGGCTTGGGTAGACCGGCGATCTTGCATGCCTGCTTGGCGGGACCGTACGGGAACAATTCGTATAAATACTTGTTGTTGCCCTTTTCTTGTCCCAGCCGCTTTCCGATGGCCTTGGTCAGCACCCGGATCGCCGGGGCGATTTGATATTCCTCGTAGTAGTCCCTAAGGAAATCGACCACTTCCCAATGCTCGGGGGTCATTTCGAGCTGCTCTACCTGGGCGATGTGATCGGCAAGATCCTTGCTCCAATCGTCGAGGTTGACGATGTAGCCCTCTTCGTCGTGTTCGATGGTCTTGCCATTCAATTGATAACTCACCTTATTCTCCTTACTGTTTCTTGTTCAGAAGTCCCCACCTCCAACAATCACGGCATCAAAGCCAGGACTGGACGGTTCCCCTTGCAACGGTGAGATCAACAAATTCGTCGTAGCCGATCGGTTTCACGCCTTGGAGGATTTGCTCGGCATCAAGCCCGCGGACCACAAGATCCGGCTCCAAGACGAAAACATCGAAGGTGTTGACGGCTTCGCCAACCAGATCGGAAAGGACCGTGCCCTTCAGAGAGCCATAAACGGCATCTTCCAAAAGAAGAATTGCCGACTTCGGCGCCGCCCGCTGAAGGCAGGCCTGCAAATTCGTGCGTTCGAAAGGGGATTTGTTGACGAGATGCAGCATTTGATCCGTTCTCTTTCAAGCGCTCAAGACAACGTCCATGGAATCCATCAGAGCGGCGATTTCGGCTCGTTCAAGAACCTCGACCGGAATGATGAAGTCGTCGGTCGATAGTCCACGCTCGTCCATTGATTCCTTCTCTACGTATATTTTCTCGATGTCGTAACCTTCGAGTGCGCGAT
>JAHCKI010000043.1 GCA_026125865.1 Rhodospirillales bacterium | reverse complement strand
GCCGCCTGCCCAATGCAGACGGTCGAGACGCTCGGCCGAATATATTGCATGGTATCATAAATTGCTAAACCAGACGTTACTATGCCCCCGGGTGAATTAATGTAAAAGGCGATGTCCTTGTTGGGGTTTTCCGATTCCAGAAAAAGCAGCTGGGCGCAGATCAGACTGGACACCGCGTCGTTGACGCCGCCCGTCAGAAAAATAATCCGCTCCTTGAGCAGTCGGGAATAGATGTCATAGGCGCGCTCGCCGCGGCTGGTGGTCTCGACCACCATGGGGACCAGCGTGTTCATCATCGGCTCGAAGTTATGTGGCATGATTTCCGTCCGGTTTTGTTCCACTACCCTGCATCGGCAGGCCGGTCCCGCGATTGCCCTGAAAAGCAGTGGTCTTCCTGTTTGCCTTGGCCGACCGATATGGCCGGCCTTGTCAAGATCGGCTGTATCCAATCCTCGATCAAGTCTTGAATACTATTTTTCCACCACCCCTGAGTCCCTTTGGCACTGGATCCTTCCGGGCCTATTCGCCGTCTTTTTTCTGTTCGGCGCCCGGATCCTCGTCGGGGTCTCGCGTCAACTCTTCCACGGAAACGGTTTTTTCCGTGACGGTTCCCATTTCAACAAGAAAATCAACGACTTTGTCTTCCAGAACGGGGCCGGCAAGATTGTTGAGCGCTTCCGGATGACGTTTATAATATTCGTACAAGAGAGTCTCCTGCCCCGGGAATCTCGCCGCTTGTGCACGCATGGCTTTTTGCAATTCCTCGTTGGTCACCTCAAGATTGTTCTGGCGCGATATCTCGGCTAGCACCAATCCGAGGCGAACCCTACGCTCGGCCAAGCCGCGATACTCCGTCTTTTGGTCTTCCGTCAGCGTGGAATCGACGGGGGGTGAGGCATCTTCGCCTTCATGGTCATGGTGGTGATCATGCGCATGGTCGTGATCGTGGTCATGTTCGTGGGCGTGCGCATGCGAATGGTCATGGTCGTGATCCGCTGATGCCGCCTCGCCCACCTCACCCTCTGTTCCTTTTTGTTCCTCGGTGGCCTGAGCGACGATCGAGTGGTATTCGCTCGCGACCATGCCCGGCGGCAACTCGAAGGAGTACATGTCGGACAGAATATCGAGAAGCGAGCGCTTCAAGCGGGCGCGCGTATACGCCTTCAGCCGCTGGGTCTCCGATTCCTCCAGCATGCTGCGCAGCGCCGCCAAATCGTTGAGGCCGAGCTTTTTCGCAAGATCATCGTCGACGTTCGAGGGCTTTGGTTCCTTGACTTCCTTGACGCTGACCTCGAACTCCGCGTCCTTACCGGCAAGGGTATCGACGGTATAGGCTTCCGGGAACGTAACCTTCACCGTCCTTGTTTCGCCGGCACTAGAACCGACAAGCTGGTCCTCGAACCCGGGCAAAAACCGTTTCGAACCCAATTCCAAGTCGTAGCCCTCGGCGGTGCCGCCGTCAAAGGCCTCGCCATCGATGCGACCGATGAAATCGATGACGACTTGATCTCCCAACGCCGCCACGCGGTTTTCAACGGCCTGGAATGATTTGTAGTCCTCGGCCAAGCGGTTCAGGACAGAATCGATCTGACTGGGCTCAACCTCGGCCACCAGCCGCTCCAGCGTGATCTTTCCATAGTCCGGCGCCTCGATATCCGGCAAAATTTCCAATGCCAGCTTGTATTCGAAATCCGCGTCGGCCTCGTCCGTAGTGACGCTGATTTTCGGTTGATTGGCTGCCCGAAGACCACGTTCGCTCATGATGGAGGTCGAGGTCTCCTTCAACATTTCTTGCAGTGTTTCAGCGCGAAGCGCCGCGCCGAAGCGCTTTCGCAATAGCGAAACCGGGACCTTGCCGGGTCGAAATCCGGATATCCGCGCGGTGCGGCTGAGGTCCTTCAGTCGGTTCGCGATCTTTTCTTCAATCTGTGCTGCAGGAAGGGCGACCGTGAATTCTCTCACCAAGCCGTCTGTCTTCGTTTCCGTAACTTGCATGCTCTACCCGATCAGAACGTGAATTAAATCAATACGATAAGCCAATCTAGCGGACGGCGCGACATGATCGAAGTCGGAGGATAAACGATCTCGCGCACATATATCGCGTCTTCTTGGTGTACCGTGCCTTCATGGTGCGGGCGGAGGGACTTGAACCCCCACGACTTGCGTCACAGGTACCTAAAACCTGCGTGTCTACCAATTTCACCACGCCCGCCCTCGTCCGAGAACCGCCAGCAAGGTGGGCGCGTAATCTAGTGCATTGGCAAGGCCTGTCAATTCCCCCGCCTACGTCATTCACAACCGCATCATGCTCAGGTTACAAAAACTGTTATCTGCAGTTGTCTTTGCGAATCAAATATCAAATTCAGGTTGCGATTCTGTCTTGTTTGGGATATCGACCTGTGAAACATCACAGGTGCTCTTACCCTTAGATGTTGGTCGAAAAGCGCCACCCTATCCTTGGCATTCCTTACTGAGAAGAACGAGGCTCCATGATTGACATGCACGATCGCGCCGAACGACTCCGCTTCCTGGGTCTTGACAGTCGCGCCTCCGAAGCTCTGCGCGAGTTTCAGTCCGTTATCGCGCCAGAGTTGCCAAAGATTCTGGATGACTTCTATGCGCATGTCACGCGCTGGCCGACGTTGGCGAAGCTTTTCCCCAATGAATCGACTTTGCGCCATGCCCGGTCCAGGCAGGAGGGTCACTGGCGGAATTATATTCTCGCGGGCAGATTTGATGATGAGTTCGTGGCCGAAGTGGACGCGATCGCACGTGCCCACGAGAAAATCGGCCTGGATGCACGCTGGTACATTGGCTCGTATTGCCTGGTACTCAATCATTTCGTGCAGGTAGCTATCAAGCGCTACCGAAAGCAGCCCGAAAAGCTCGCCGCCTTGATCAGCAGCATAAACAAAGCGGTGTTCCTGGACATGGACCTCGCCGTTTCCATTCTGTTGGACGCGAGACAACAAAGATCCCACGAGAACCTCAACCAACACGCCAACAACTTGGAAAAAACCGTCAAAGCGCTTTCGGAAATGGTCGCAGCGGCGGCAACGGAGTTGCAAGCAACTGCGCGCAGCATGTCGGTGACGGCTTCCAGCGCCAGCGATCAGACGAAAGCCGCCGCGGACGCCGCCGAAGACGCCTCCAGCAGCGTTCAAACCGTTTCGGCCGCCGCTGAGGAAATGTCGAGTTCGATATCGGAGATCAACCGACAGGTGTCCCACTCCGCCAAAATCTCGGCATCCGCCGTCGAAGAGGCTCATCGGACGAACGACTTGGTGCAAGGGCTCGCGAATGCCGCCAACAAGATCGGTGAGGTCGTCAACCTCATCAACGACATCGCCAGCCGCACGAACCTACTCGCACTCAACGCGACGATCGAAGCCGCGCGCGCCGGTGAAGCTGGGAAGGGTTTCGCGGTTGTCGCCAGCGAGGTTAAGAACCTCGCAAATCAAACGGCGAAAGCCACCGAAGAAATCGCTTCTCAGGTCAGCGGAATTCAGAGTGCGACGAAGAGTGCCGTGAATGCCATTGCCGGCATTGGAGAGACCATTGGTGAGGTGAACAATACGTCCGCGGCGATCGCCACCGCCATTGACCAGCAGAGTGCGGCGACACAGGAAATCGCTCGCGCCATCGAACAAGCCGCGGCCAGTACCGGCCAAGTTACGTCCAATACAATGGAAATCTCCAACGCGGCGTCGGAAACAGGTCACTCCGCAGGCGAAGTTCTGTCCGCCGCAACGGAACTATCGAAACAGGCCGAGAATCTGATGCACGAGGTCGACGCCTTCCTCACCGCCATTCGATCAAAGTCAACGGATGGTGCAGCGAAAAGCGCGGCCTGAACTTCACTCCGCGGTTTGTTTTCCAAAATCGCGGAGTTGCTTGAGGACCCTCGGTACCGCCGTGCACAGATCTTCCGCGATCAGGCCCGGTCCCACGAACCGCGCCGCGGCGCCATGTACCCAGGTCGCGGCGCACGCGGCTTCGAAAGGCGCCACACCTTGCGCCAACAATCCCACCACCATTCCCGCCAGCACGTCGCCACTGCCCGCGGTCGCCAAGTCCGGTGGCGCATTGACGTTGATGGCGACGCGACCGTCCGGCGCCGCGATGACGCTGTCGGCGCCCTTCAACAGGATGGTGGCGCCGCTCTTCTTGGCTGCCGCCCGCGCCCGCGCGGGTTTGTCCCCGGAGGCCTGAAATATCCGAGCGAACTCGCCGTTATGGGGCGTCATCACGCACGGCGCCTGAATTCGATCGAACAATGCCGACGGATCATTCGCGAAAACGGTGATGGCGTCGGCATCAAGCACACACGCTTTTTGGGCGCGCAGAGCGGATTCGACTTTTTGCCGCGTTCCCTCGGAAACACCGGCGCCCGGACCCAGCAGAACGGCATTGCGGCGGGAGTCGGAAATATAGTTTGCGAAGGCTTCGTCGCTCTCGACCGGTGCCACGAGCGTGCCGGGCCTGCCGGCGGCATAGACGTTAAAGCGCTTCGGCGGGCAGGTGATGGTGACAAGCCCCGCGCCAATGCGGCGGGCGCCTTCGGCGGCGAGACGTGCGGCGCCGGTCATGGTATCGCCACCGCCGATGACGGCATGACCACGGCTGTATTTGTTGCCGTCGATGCTCGGTCGCGGAAACCCTTCGGCCCAAGTACTTGGCCCGTTGACGAACGATCGCGGCCGGATATTGCCAAGCACAACCTCGGGAATCCCGATGTCGGCGACCACAACCCGGCCACAATAGGATCGTCCCGGCAGCAAAACATGTCCCGGTTTGGGACGGAAGAACGTGACCGTCAGGCCACATCGGGGTGCAACGCCGAGCACCTCGCCGGTGTCGCCGTGAATGCCGCTTGGGATGTCCACCGCGACGCAATCGAGACCACGCTCGTTGACGAGCTTGACGGTTTCCGCTGCAACACCATCCACGGGCCGCACCAACCCCGCACCGAACAGCGCATCGACGACCAGAGGTTCTCCTGAAAGGAGATCGGGGGTCAGGGAGTCGACGGCCCCTGACCAGCGCTTCGCATTGACCGCCGCATCGCCCTTGAGCTTGTCGACATCGCCGAGCATGCCGACGCGTATCGGCCAACCGCGAGACTCAAGCAAGCGGGCGACGACGAACCCGTCGCCGCCGTTGTTGCCCGGACCGCACAGGATCACCGTTCGGCGCGGCCGCCATCGTCGGCGGATTTCCCGGGCGATCGCCGTTCCCGCCGCTTCCATCAAATCAAGCGTCGGAACCCCGGACGCGGCGGCGGCGGCATCGGCTGCGTACATCTCGGCGACGGTGAGGAGAACATTTTTATACATGGCGGTCAGGCCGGTGGTTGAAAAGGCGATGATACCAACGGTCGGAAATATTAACCCGGCCTCGTCCTGGCGAAAACCACCCTCCCCGCCTATAAAGCTCGCAATTGAGATGTCTCGCGGGAGTTTTCTCTTGAAGGTCGCCGTCCTTGGCGCCGGTGTCGTCGGCGTCGCCACCGCCTACTTCCTCGCCCGCAGCGGCCATGAGGTCATTGTGGTCGACCGCCAAGCGGAAGCCGGCTTGGAAACCAGCTTCGCCAATGGTGGGCAAATTTCGGCCAATCACGCGACACCGTGGGCGACACCGGGAACGCCTTGGAAGGCCGTGAAATGGCTTGGGCGACGCGACGCGCCATTGTTGCTGCACTTGCGGGCCGACTTGGCGCTGTGGTCCTGGTGCCTGCGCTTTCTCGGGAACTGCACGAACCAGCGGATGCGAATCAACACCGAGCGGGCGCTGCGCGTGGCGGTTTACAGCCGCGCGCAATTGGCGGAAGTGCGCGAACAGACAGGCATTCAATACGATCAATTGCAGCGAGGAATCCTGCACTTTTATCGTGATCCGGAGGAGTATGGTTCGGCCTTGCCCCAGGTCGACCTGATGAACCGATACGGCTGCAGCCGCCATATCGTCTCACCCAAGGAATGTCTGGAGATCGAACCGGCATTGACGGCGATCGGCGACGATCTCGTCGGGGGGATTTTCAGTCCCGACGACGAGAGCGGCGACGCCTTCGCGTTTACCCATGAATTGGCAAGAATTTGCCACGAAATTGGTGTCTCTTTTCGTTTCGACACCGCCATCCGGGCTCTGGTTCGCGACGGCGACCGGATCACGGGCGTCGACTGCGATGGGGAGCGCTTGCGGGCCGACGCCTACGTGGTGGCGATGGGAAGCTATTCGCCGTTGCTGTTGAAACCGCTGGGGATACGGCTGCCGGTGGTTCCGGCGAAAGGATACTCGGCCACCCTGCCGTTGACGCGGCCGGAGGCGGCGCCTGTGGTCAGCCTTATCGATGACGAGTTCAAAATGGTTTACAGCCGATTGGGCAACAGACTGCGGATCGCGGGCACGGCGGAATTCGCCGGATACGATCTTTCCCTCGACGACCGTCGCGCCCGCTTCATTCTCGGCAAGGCTCTGGAAATCTTTCCCGATTGCGGTGACGCGGAACAGGCGGCGTTGTGGACGGGACTTCGCCCGTCGACGCCGGACGGCGTGCCGGTCATGGGCCGGACACCCATCTCCAACCTGTTCGTGAACACCGGCCACGGAACGCTGGGCTGGACGATGGCCTGCGGCGCCGGCCGGCTGGTGGCCGACGTCATCGGCGGTGTGACACCGGCGATCCCCCTCGACGGCACCGGCATCGACCGCTTCGCTTGAGACGGCGTGCCCGATCCATGTATTGATCTGTGTAACAGCCTTGACGGAATAATGGGTCTCGATGTAGAACATAATATGAACATTGAGCCTTATCGTGACACCGCCGCCATGCCTTCCGCCAATGATTTCCATCGCCCAGACCCAGCCATCATGGCCGATCTTTATGTTAAAATTCAAAGGATTGTCCGCCATGATCGAGGATCGGACACGCCCTTGCCGGCGGTTTCGCTAGGGCTCGACGCGATCGACGACACCTTGCCATGGGGCGGACTGCCTCGGGGCGCTCTCCACGAAGTCATCGCCGCCGATATCAGCGCGGCGGCGGCCGGTTTCTGCGCCATGCTGCTGGCGCGGCTGGCAGGTAGCGACGGCACCGTGGCCTGGTGCCGTCAGGGTCGGAGCCCTGTCCTTTATGGTCCCGGCTTGGCGGCGATGGGGCTCGATACCCGTCGCCTGATCGTCGTTCGCCCCTGGCGCGATGTCGACCTTCTCTGGACCATGGAAGAAGGCCTCAGAAGCGGCGCCCTGGCCGCTGTGCTCGGAGAAACGGCCACCATGCAATCGGTCGCGCTGCGCCGCTTGCAGCTGGCGGCCGAAAGCAACGGCACGGCGGCGGTGTTGCTGCGCCCCGCCGGTGTGCAGCCGACATCGACACCGGCCGTGACCCGTTGGCGGATCGGGGCCGCGCCCGCCGCATCGGCGCTCCATGCCGGTGACGGCTGTCGAGTCCGACCCCGCTGGACCGTGGAACTGCTTCGCTGCAGGACCGGCATGGCGGGTTTCGGCGCGCCGCCACGCTGTGCGGAACATGGTGGCTTTTTCGCCTCCCGGGCAACGTCCTGGATATTGGAGTGGCGTGATGAAACGGGTGGTTTCGCTGTGGCTCCCGAGCTTCGGCACCGATCGCCTGCGCCTGCAGCAGCGGCCGCCACGGCGACCTGAGTCGTCGTCTGTCGCCTCGGCGGCAACGGCAACTTCGGCGCGGAGCCCTCTGGTGACGGTGACGGCGGCGCATGGTGGTGTCCGCGTCGTCAGTGTCGATCACGCGGCATCGGCGGCGGGAATCGCTCCCGGCCTGACGTTGGCCGAATCCCATGCCTTGTGCCCGGGCCTGACCACCGCCGAGGCCGACCCGGCCGCCGACCGCAAGGCCCTGAACACACTGGCGGATTGGTGCGGACGCTATACGCCGTGGACAGCCGTGGACGAGAGCGGTGGTTGGGCGGGCAGCCTCGGCGGCGGTGCCGGCCTGTGGCTCAACATCAGCGGCTGCGCCCATCTGTTCGGTGGCGAGGCAGCCCTGCTCGAAGATCTTATCGAACGTCTCCGGCGGTTTGGCCTTGCCGCTACGGCGGCTGTCGCCGACACGCCGGGAAGCGCCTGGGCGGTTGCCCGGTTCAGCGCCGAAACAGCCGAAATCGTTCCGCCGGGACAGCAGAAAACGGCGCTGGCGCCCCTTCCCATCGCCGGCTTACGGGTGCCCCCGCCGGTGATCGAAGGCCTCGGACAGGTCGGATTGCGCCGCATTGGTGATTTGTTGGAGATGCCGCGGGAACCCCTGACCGCCCGCTTCGGCGCGCTCCTGTTGTCGCGTCTCGACCAAGCGCTGGGCCGCAAGGACGAGCCGCTGTCGCCGCGCCTTCCCGTTCCCGCCATGGCGGCGCGGCTGGCTTTCGCCGAGCCCATCGCCCGCGCCGAGGACATCGCCGGAGCGACCAGACACCTGCTCGTCGACCTGTGCGCCCGTCTGACCGCGGCACGGCAAGGGGGCCGCCGCCTGGAACTGGCGCTGTACCGGTCCGACGGCAGCGTCGCCCGTATCGCCATCGGCACCAGCCGGCCGGCACGCGATCCCGACCACCTGATGCGGCTGTTTCGCGACAAACTGGACGGTGTCGATGCCGGCTTCGGGATCGAGATAGCGGTTCTGGCGGCAACGGTGGTTGCTCCGGTCGCGCCCATTCAGATGGCCCTCGGTGCCGACCGCGCGGCACGATCGGAAAGTCTCTCGCGGCTGATCGACCGCCTCGGCAACCGCCTCAAACCGGCCAACGTAACGCGCTTGGTCGAATGCGCCAGCCACCAGCCCGAACGGAGCCAGCGGTCCGTGACGGCGCTCGCCGATCCACCCGCCTCCGCGCCCTCGCCCGCCACGGCCGACGAGCGATCCCGGCAGTCGCGCCCGCTGTCGCTGCTGCCGGTGCCCGAACCCATCGAGGTTATTGCTCCCGTTCCCGACGGCCCGCCGGTGCTGTTTCGCCGGGGCCGGCGGCCGTACCGCGTCGCCATGGCGGAAGGGCCGGAGCGGATCGGGCCGGAATGGTGGTTGGAGAACGACGGCCACGATCCCGAACGCCAGTCACGCATTCGCGACTATTACCGCATCGAAGACAGCGACGGCCGGCGTTTTTGGGTTTATCGCGAAGGCCTGTACCGTCCCGGCGTCCCGCCCCGCTGGTACCTTCACGGCTTGTTCGCCTGAGCCGCCCGTCATGCTATGCTAGCAAAATGCCAGCACAACAAAACGCCAACCAAAGGAGACACGCCATGGCCAACCTCACCATCCGCAACGTCGACGACGACGTGGTCGCCGTCCTCAGATCGCGAGCCAAAAACAACAACCGCTCCCTGGAAGCGGAAATCCGGCAGATGTTGATCGAAGCCGCGCGCGGTAAAAAGAAAGTGGATCTTGTCGAACTCGCGGACCGCATCGCGGCAATGACCCCCAATGTCCCTCAGACCGACAGCGTGGAATTGCTACGAGAGGATCGCGACCGGTGACCTTCGTTGTCGACGCCAGCGTCGCCATCAAGTGGTTCGTCAGCGAGGAGTTTCGTCCGGAAGCACGACGTCTTCTTGTATTTACAATGAACTTCGTGGCACCTGATCTGATTGTGACCGAGACTGCCAACATTGCCTGGAAGAAAGTGATCCGAAGAGAAATAGACTTGCAGCAGGCCAAATTCATCACCAACGCCATTCAGCAATACATCCCGGTCATGGAATCCTGGCAAGATCTGGTGGAGCGTGCCCTGGATATTGGTGTCGAAATCAAACACCCGATATATGACTGCATGTACCTGGCCTGCGCCGAAAAGATCGGCGGAACGCTCGTCACGGCAGATCGGCGCCTACTCGGAAGTATTAAGTCCACGGCGTACGCGCGCTTGGCTCGATTCGTCGGAGACATTGAAATTCCGCCCAAGTTGAAGACTTGACGATAGCGGTACGTGCAAGAACAAAACAAGAATACTCCATATGAAAAGCGATTACGCCGAGTTGCAGGTCAGCAGCAATTTCAGCTTTCTCCGCGGGGCGTCGCATCCGGAGGAACTGGCGGTTACGGCCGCGGCGCTCGGCCTCAACGCGTTCGCCATGACCGACCGCAACACGCTGGCCGGCGTCGTCCGCGCCCACGTTGCCGCCAAGCAAGCCGGCATTCGGCTCATCGTCGGCGCGCGGCTCGATCTGGAGGACGCGCCGAGCCTGCTCTGTTTTCCCACCGACCGCGCCGCGTACGGCCGTCTTGCGCGGCTGATCAGCCTGGGCCGGCGGCGCGCGCCCAAGGGTGAATGCCGGCTCATGCTCGCCGATGTCCTCGCGCACGGCGACGGCCAAATCATCGTGCTGCTGCTACCGCCGGCGGCGGTGGTAGATCGGGAGGCAACGGTCGGCTCGGCCATTGGGGCGCTGAAATCCTGTTTTCGCGACCGGCTCTCCATCGCCGCCAACGTGCTCTATCGAGGCGACGACACCCGCCGCCTGGCGGATCTGGCGACCTTCGCGGCACGGCATGGCGTACGGCTGGTCGCCACCAACGATGTCCACGCTCACAGCCCTCACCGGCGACCGTTCCAGGACGTGCTGACCTGCATTCGCGAGCACTGCACCATCGCCGGTGCCGGTTATCGCCTGTTCGCCAATGCCGAACGCCACCTCAAGCCGCCGGCCGAAATGGCGCGGCTGTTCCGCGCCTACCCCGACGCCATTGCCCGCACCATCGAGATTGCGGACGCCTGCCGCTTCAGTCTCGACGAATTGCGCTACGAATATCCCATCGACCCGGTGCCCGACGACCGCACGCCGCAGGAAGAACTGACGCGGCTCACCCGGATCGGCGCCCGGGAGCGCTATCCCGACGGCGTGCCGGACTCTGTCAGCGCCCAGATCGAGCATGAGTTGGCGCTGATCGGCTTGCTCTCTTTCGCGCCCTACTTCCTGACCGTTCACGACATCGTCCGCTTCGCCCGCGAACGCGGCATCCTGTGTCAAGGCCGCGGGTCCGCCGCCAATTCATCGGTGTGCTTCTGCCTTGGCATCACCTCGGTCGATCCCGCCCGCATCGATCTCCTGTTCGAGCGATTTGTCAGCGCCGAGCGCAACGAACCGCCGGACATCGACGTGGACTTCGAGCACGAGCGCCGCGAGGAGGTCATCCAATACGTCTACGGCAAATATGGCCGCGAGCGGGCCGGCATGACCGCCACCGTCATTACCTACCGGACCAAGAGCGCGTTGCGCGAGACCGGCAAAGTCATGGGACTGTCCGAGGACTCCATCATCGCCCTGCAAAAGGTATTCTGGCGGCGTGCGTGGGACGAGGTCGCCGACACGGACATCCGCGACGCCGGCCTCGATCCCGGCAATCGCACGGTCCGCATGGTCATCGACCTTGCCGGCCAGCTTCACCGCTTTCCACGACACCTGTCGCAGCACACCGGTGGCATGGTCATTACCAAAGGTTCGCTTTGTGAAGTCGTCCCCATCGAGAACGCCGCAATGGAAGAACGAACGGTGATCGAGTGGGACAAGGACGACCTGGATGCGCTCGGCATACTCAAAATTGATCTTCTCGGGCTCGGCATGCTGACCTGCATCCGCAAGGCGTTCGATCTGATCGAGCACCACCATGGCCGCCGTTTCACCCTGGCGACGCTGCCGGCGGAAGACGACGCGGTCTACGACATGCTGTGCCGGGCGGACACGGTGGGTGTGTTTCAGGTGGAGAGCCGGGCACAGATGAGCATGCTGCCGCGCTTGCGCCCGCGTAACTTCTATGACTTGGTGATCGAGGTAGCGATCGTGCGCCCCGGCCCCATCCAGGGCGACATGGTGCATCCCTATCTCCGCCGCCGCCAGGGATTGGAGACGGTCGACTTTCCCTCCGAGGCGTTGGCGCAGGTCCTGGGCAAGACCCTCGGCGTGCCGCTGTTCCAGGAGCAGGCGATGCGCATCGCCATCGTCGCCGCCGGCTTCACCG
>JAHCKI010000429.1 GCA_026125865.1 Rhodospirillales bacterium | reverse complement strand
CGTGTTCCGTCGGGCAGTACGCATTCTCATCGTCCAGACTTACGATCGAACATTGACGGCCAATGGCCTGCGGCTCGATTTCCAGCGAGTCCGGTCCGGCAAAATCGAGAAGCAGCTTAAGGGCGGCCTTATTCGGGTCGTGAATGAAAAATAGACCATAAAACTTTGTATTTTTTATTTTTTGACGTCGTTCGTACGCCGAAGTTCGTATCCCTGGGGGCAGAAGGCGGAACCGTCCTTGCGCCATTCCAGGGGGACGGTCCTGTCCGCCTGCCAAAACACCGTGTCGAGCTTGACGCATTCACAGGGTTTTAGCTGACACGCACCGCCAAGATCGGGCTTGGCGGTTCGGCCGCCACAGCCGGCGACAAGCGCCAGCGCGGCAACGACGGGAACGGTCAGGGTCAACCGTCGTGCTTTCATTCCATCGATCCCCATGGTCTCAATCCCCATTGCCGATCTTGCCCCCCGCGAGAACCATCGCATCATAACGATATTGCGGCCCTCTTTGACAACCGCCTAACGGGGTAGTCGGCCAAGTCCATTCCTACCGGCGGCCGGCAATTTTTGCACGGGGATGATCTGCATGCGGTTCCGGGGCGGCAGGTATCGGCCTCGCGAGCGGCGGCAAACGTTGTTCCGAAATAAACACTTAGGTCGGTTTTTGCGGTTGGCATCCAGCTTGCTTACTTGCTTGTCGGTGTTCGGCACTCGCGCCGTTGACCCCGTGGAACAGCCATACGGAGCCGGATCATGAGTCTTCTCGGTCTCTTTGCCGCCAGTGTGCACGGCATGACCAGCCAGAGCGATGCGATGAACGCAATCGCCGGCAACATCGCCAACCTTCGCACCGGCGGATACAAGCGGACGGATGTCCAATTCGCCACCGTGCTGAGCCAGTCGATTTCGAGCGAAAACGGCAGCGGCGGTTCGGCGTCGGGGTCGTCGCAAGCCGATTTCGGCGGCGCCATCGCCAACAACTATGCCCGCATCGCCACCCAGGGTCAGATCGAGGCCTCCGATCGTCCCCTCGACATAGCCATAAACGGCAACAGAGGGTTCTTCGTGGTCAGTCCGGAACTCGATGGTTCCGGCGAGTCCTTGTTTACCAGGGACGGAACCTTCTCCATCGATGTCGGCGCCGACACCACCGTCATGGGCATCGGCGGAACGCCGATTACGGTTCAGGAGGGGTATCTGGTCGACAAGAACGGCTACTTCCTGCAGGGCTGGGAATATGACCCGAACGGCGCCTACGGAAGCGATCTGAGCAGCATGCAGCCCCTGCGCGTCGACAATTTCGCGTTCAGCGGGGTTGGCGAGGCGACAACGAGCGCGGAACTGTCGCTCAACCTGCCGGCGACGGAATCGGCGGGTGATTTCGAATCCTTCCTTATCGACGTCGTGGATTCGGCCGGCAACCCGTGGGGATTGCAAACGCACTTCATCAAGGATACGAGCGTCAACTCGTGGCTCTTCGACATTGCCGTCGCCGGCGGCGGCAGTGGCACCAGTGTCACCCTGTCGCCCCCCGCCGACTATTCGGTTTCCACCGAAGCGACACAGGAAACGGTATTCGACGCGACCACCGGCACCATTCGCGTACAGGAAGCCGGCACCGGCGTTTTGGCCATCGATGCCCTGAGGGGCTTGACCGCCGGTGACTCGTTTACGATCGCCGGCACCGCCCTCAACGACGGCACCTACACCGTGCAATCGGTCGCGGCCGACGGTGCATCGCTGATCGTCGATCCCGCCACACCGTTGGCCGCCGACGAGACCACCGCGACGACAACAACCATCAGCGCGTCCGGCGTGCTCGGTCAATCGTTGTCGTTCGCCCCGGACGGATCGTTGGCAAGCCCGACGCAGTATGTCGTCGCCATCACCCATCCCGGCGGCACCACCAGCAATTTCACCCTCGATGTCAGCTCCATCACCCAGTTCGCCGGGGCCTTCCAGCCGGGCGCCTA
>JAHCKI010000428.1 GCA_026125865.1 Rhodospirillales bacterium | reverse complement strand
CACGATAGGCCCCCGAACATGAAAGAGCCATGCCAGACCGACGTTTTCCTCGAATGTCAAACCCAGGGGTGATATGGCGAACACGGCTCCCGAAAGGCCTGTGATTACACCGAGAAGCAGACCTTTCAACCAGCGCCACAATTCACCATCACCTCTCGACCATTGGGCGCAATCGTCCCTTTACGTGCTCGACCGCCGCATCCGCCACTCTATTCGCCCCGCACCTATTCCTCGCCAACGATGTCTTCAAGGGCGCCGCAATCCAGAACGTTGACCGTCCCGCGTTTGACGGAAATCAGGTTCGACTGCTGCCATGTCCCCAGTTGTTTGTTCACAGCTTCTCTTGTCGTTCCCACCATGCTGGCAAGCAAATGCTGCGGCAACGGAATTGTGATCCGAATGCCTGAATTGTTCGGCTCACCGTAATGCTCCATAAGAAAAAGCAATCGCTTTGCCAATCGAGCTTTAAGCGGAAGACCCATATCTTCCAGCTGTTCATCTGTTCGGCGCAGGCGCTCGGCTATGATCATGAGCAAGGCCCAACAAGCCTCTGGGCTTCGCTTCAAGCACGGAACGAATTCTCGTTGCGTCAACACAAGAACCTCGGTTGGTTCGAGGGCGACGGCATCGGCGGTGCGCTCGCCACCATCGATCACCGCGATTTCGCCGATCATCTGGTACGGCCCCAGCATTGCCAGCACCACTTCCCGGCCATCGACCGTGTTGGAAGAAATGCGGATCCGCCCCGTGAGCACGACCACCATGAAATCGCCGAGATCTCCTTTCACGAAAATGGTCTCGGCGGTGCCGTAGGATCGTATGGGTGACACTTCGACCAGCCGGTCCAAGTCCTTCGCCGGCAAAAGTCCAAGGAGCTCATGGCGTGAAAGGATGTCGCGCAACTCCGAGCGTCGATTGCTCATGTGTCTCCGACTCCCAATATTCAAGAGTTTTTCTTTATTGTTATTGTACCAGATCGCGGCGATATAACACGATAGGTTCTTGTCATTGCGATTTGGTATTGTTGTACCATGCCTCATATCGCCCGGACATGGGCCACAAACGAAACGGCCCTATTTGAGGCCGAGAACCTCAGGAAGACGGTCCTTGAAGGATGATGAACGGTATGGTTATCAAGAAAGCGCCACACCACTACCCGTCATCGCGAGGCGCGTCAGCGCCGCGGCGATCCATAGACTTCCGCCGCTCGTCTCCTCCGGCATTCCTGGATTGCCGCACCGGCTGCGCCGGTTCGCAATGACAGCGAGTGGAGGCCATTTCCAACAGCACGAGGACGAGCCATGGAGAATCGTTGGTCGGATACGCAGGCGGCGGCCGCGGTCGAACATTATGCCGCTCAGGGTGTGAACAGGGACCTCGCCCTGCGAACCTATTCGACCCGTCTGCTCGGCGGCGAAACCAAACTCGTCATCCACGGTGGCGGCAACACGTCCGTCAAGACCACAATGCACGAACTCACCGGTGACGCCGTCGAGGTTCTGTGCGTCAAGGGCAGCGGTTGGGACATGGCCACCATCGAACCGCGGGGTTTGCCGGCGCTGCGCCTGCGTCCCCTTGAAAAACTTGTTGCCCTTGATGCCCTGAGCGACGAGGACATGGTCAACGCGCAGCGGGCCAACCTGCTCGATTCGACGGCCCCCAATCCCTCCGTCGAGACCTTGCTGCACGCCTTTTTGCCGCACCGCTACATCGATCACACCCATGCCAACGCGGTCCTGGCGCTCACCGACCAGCCCGATGGCGACCAGCTTTGCCGCGAGGTCTTCGGCGACACCATGGGCTATGTCCCCTTTATCATGCCGGGGTTCAAGCTGGCTAAGAAGGCGCTGGAGGTTTTCCGCGACTCGCCGGAAGTCGAAGGCCTGATCCTTCTGAAGCACGGCATCTTCGCCTTCGGTGAAAGCGCCGAGGAAGCCTACGGCCGCATGATCGAGAAGGTCACCATGGCGGAGG
>JAHCKI010000427.1 GCA_026125865.1 Rhodospirillales bacterium | reverse complement strand
CATTTTGGGCAATCCACGTGCTTCCAGGTGGGGTGGTTGTCGAGCGGGTTGCCGGGTTGGTCGAAGCTGATGTCGTCCGGCAGCATGACCGGGAGATCCTGTTTCGGTACCGGAACGAGGTCGCAGTTATCGCAATGGATCACCGGGATCGGGCACCCCCAATACCGTTGCCGCGAAATGCCCCAATCACGAAGCCGGTAAATGGTCACGGGTTCGCCGGCGCCCAGTTCCTTTAGCCGCCGCGCCATTTCCTCTTTGGCGTCTTCCACGCCGAGGCCATCCAGGAACCTTGAATTGATGAGCACGCCATCGTCGGTAAAGGCCTCGTTGCCGACCGTGAAGTCCGCCGCGTTCAGGTCCCTTGGCGCCACCACCGGAAGGACCGGGAGGCCGTATTTACGAGCGAAGTCCAGGTCGCGCTGGTCATGGGCCGGGCAGCCGAAGATGGCGCCGCTGCCGTATTCCATGAGGACGAAGTTGGCCACGTAGACCGGCAATTCGCATCCCGCGACGAAGGGGTGAAGGGCCCGCAGCCCCGTATCGAACCCTTCCTTTTCGGCGGTTTCGATCGCTTCCTCGCTGGTGCCCAGGCGATTGCACTTGGCGATGAATTCGGCCAGTTGCGGGTCGGTCTCGGCCATTTCGGCGGCGAGGGGGTGGTTGGGCGACAACGCACAGAACGAGGCGCCGAACAGCGTATCGTGACGGGTGGTGAAGACTTCCAGCCGGTCGGTTCGTCCCTTGATTTCGAAGTGAAGATGCGCGCCTTCGGATCGTCCGATCCAATTCTGCTGCATGAGGCGCACCCGCTCCGGCCACCGGTCGAGGCCGGCGAGCGCCGTCAGCAGATCATCGGCGAACGCGGTGATGCGCAGAAACCATTGGCTCAACCGGCGCCGCTCGATCAGCGCCCCCGATCGCCAACCGCGGCCGTCGATAACCTGCTCATTGGCCAGGACCGTGTTGTCCACGGGGTCCCAGTTGACCAACGACTCCCGGCGATAGGCGAGGTCGTTTTCGAGGAAATCGAGAAACAGCCGCTGCTGGTGGCGGTAGTAGTCCACATTGCAGGTAGCGATCTCCCGCGACCAATCGATGGATAATCCCATGGATTTGAGCTGCTGCCCCATGGTGGCGATATTGGAATAGGTCCACTCGGCCGGATCGATGCCCCGCTCCATCGCCGCGTTTTCGGCCGGAAGTCCGAAGGCATCCCAGCCCATGGGATGGAGGACATTGAAGCCCTTTGCCTTCATAAAGCGCGCGACCACATCGCCGAGCGTGTAGTTCCGCACGTGCCCCATGTGAATGCGACCCGACGGATACGGAAACATTTCAAGGACGTAGTACTTGGGGCGAGCGGGATCCTCGGTGGCGCGGAAGCATTGCCGATCTTCCCATACCGCCTGCCACTTGGCCTCGGTTTCCTTGAAATTGTATCGCGACATTGGGGCTCGCCGTCTGGTTAGGCCTGAAAACGGGAAAAGGTTTGCGTCGAGCGCGGGCGTAGCGCCGGGTTGGGTCGGCCTACTCCTTGAGCACTTCGAAGCGGAGTTGACGCGCCTTGGACAAAATGGCGTCCTCGATCTTGGTTCCGGTCTCGCTCGGCAACGGCGCGTCGCGCCAAGCGCCGGTACCGTCGTCCACCTGCCGGAACACGGCCACCCGCACGCCATCGGCTCGCAGCGACCGGCCCAGGATGTAAACGTTCATTTTGAAGCGCTCGCCCGGCGATTCCGGCGGCGTGTACCAGTCCGTAATGATGACTCCGCCGAACGGATCGGCCGAATTCACCGGCATGAACGCGATGGTGTCCAGCGACGCCCGCCACAGGAAGCTGTTGACGCCGATGCCGCCGCCACCGCCGACTCCCGGCTGCTCTTCCTTGCCGCTGCCGCCAAAACCGAAACCGATGCCGCCTTCGCCGAAAATCGAATCGCGCTTGGCGTAGGGATCTCCCCTTGTCTGCCCACC
>JAHCKI010000426.1 GCA_026125865.1 Rhodospirillales bacterium | reverse complement strand
ACGCGTCGGGCAAATCGGAGAGAACGACATGCCTATCGTCAGAAAGTCATTGGATCAGATTGAGCGCGACGGCGGCGGTCGCGTTGACTGGGACAAAATAAGGAATACGTCGGACGACGATATCACTCGGCAGATCGCCGAAGATCCCGACACCGCGCCCGAGTTAACGGAAGAAGACCTCGAACACGCATGGATCGTGTTTCCCGACGGACGAAGACTCCGCTATCGCGACCACATCCGACAAAAGGCGGATGCCAGTCAACACGACTGAGGCGACCGGTTTGTTGATTCGGCGAAATCTCGGCCGCACCACTGGCGTTCGAGACGAAGCTGGCCTTCAGGGCCACCCACATACGCTGTCGGAACGCAAACTTGGAGGCAACATGTAGCCTTCTATGCTTTCCCATTCATATCAAAGACAAGAAGGGCGACACTGCGCACCTGCAAGGTTTGGTATAGCGTTGAGGATCAGGGGATTATGTCTCTCGTTCGGGTACGTCGCGCCGCGCAGATCACACTTCCGCGCGACGTCCGCAAAAAACTCGATGTCCGGGAGGATGATTTCTTCGATGTCCAGATCGTCGAAGACGGCGTTCTGCTGAAGCCTGTTTCCTTCGTTGATCGTGATGTCGACAAGACCCAGGATCACGATAAGAGTACTCGCGCCAAAGGGGAATCCCCGCGCGAACCGTCCGACGAAGATCACGACTGATCGGCGGTTCCGGGTAAAATCCGCGACATGCGACGCGGTCACGAAAAACCGGGAAAACAAAGCATAACCAAGCAAGACAAAACACCATACAAACGGAGGAGACATCATGGGATCCGGATTCGCGAAAAGGCGCACGGAACTGACGTTGGACTTCGCGTGCACGATTATCGACGCTGCGCTCGCGGCCGGACGAGATCGCAGCATGCTGCCACTCTCGGTCGTGGTTCTCGATTCGGGAGGGCATGTCATCGCGCTCAAACGCGAAGATGGCTCGGGAATCCTTCGCGTCGACGTCGCGACAGGCAAGGCTTACGGCGCCCTCGGTGTGGGCGTATCGAGCCGCGACCTGCACGCCATCGCGTTGGACCGGCCGATGTTCACGAACGCGCTGTCGGTGGCCGCCGCCGGCCGCTTCATCCCCGTTCCCGGCGGCGTACTGGTGTGTGACCCGAACGGCAACATGATCGGCGCCGTCGGTGTCAGCGGCGACAACTCGAACAACGACGAACTATGCGCCATTGAAGGAATCAAGGCTGCCGGCTTGATGCCCGCCCCCGCCGAACCGGTGGCTCAATAGCGCTGCCGTTCAGGCCTGCCGCGCTTCCGCCAAGATCAACACCCGATGCAACGGTCCGTCGGTGATGCCAAGGCCGTCCAGGTGGCCGATTACGTTGCGTAGATAGTCCAGCGATGTTCCCATTTGGCCGATGCCTTGGCGCACCAGTTCCGCTGCGTGCTCGGGCGACTGAGCGCGGAAATGCTGTTCGTGATCGGGCCGTGCGACGAATGTCAGGGCCATCACCCGGCGTCCGTCGTTCAAACGCAACGGGACATCACGCGGCCGGTACGCGCCCGTATACATTTCGCGCTCCCACAAGTATTCCCGCGTGGCACCCGCTGTTTCGGCGCCGATCCTGAACGCCAACCCCTGGCAACTTCCGCCACTGTCGAGAGCCAGCACCAATCCCGGTCGTTCCGGCGTTCCACGATTGCGGACCGACAACAAGCACAGCGCCCTGTGATAACCGTGTAGACGCGCCGCCGTAACCTCCTCGAACGCAAAGCCAGGATCCCACATCAAGGAGCCGTATCCGAACACCCAAAACCCGCCGTCCGAGCAGGCGCCAGCTTTCAAACCTTCCCCTGACGCAACCACAGTTTCGCGAGATTTCACGGGCACGGTATTCCTCTACATCGTCGGCAGGGCATAGAATCCGGGTTCGGCGGGCGGTTCCACGGGATGAGGCTTGATCGCCGTCACCT
>JAHCKI010000425.1 GCA_026125865.1 Rhodospirillales bacterium | reverse complement strand
GGAACGCTCCGGGGCCGTCGCCATGGGGCTTTCGGCGATCAACTGCTACATGGGCATGAAGTGGGGCGAGAACACACCCGAGGATTTCGTCCGTTATGTCCGCAACGACCTCATGGGGATCTCCCGCGAGGACATCGTTTACGATATCGCGCGCCATGTGGACACCAGCGTCCACATGTTCGAGGAATGGGGCCTGCCGTTCTTCAAGACCCCGGAGGGCCGCTACGTGCGCGAGGGCCGCTGGCAGGTGATGATCCACGGCGAATCCTACAAAGCGATCGTCGCCGAGGCGGCCAAGTCCGCGATCGGTGAGGAAAACATCTATCAGCGAGTCTTCATCTGCCATCTATTGATGGACAAGCGCGACCCGAACCGGGTCGCCGGCGCCATCGGTTTCTCGACCCGCGATCCGAAGATTTACGTGTTCAAGGCCCGCGCCGTGGTGTGCGCCTGCGGCGGCGCCACCAATGTCTGGCGGCCGCACGCGGTGGGCGAAGGCCTGGGACGGATCTGGTACTCGGTGTTCAATACCGGCTCGGTCTACAAGCTGATGATCAATGCCGGGGCCGAAATGACCTCCATGGAGCATCGCCTGGTGCAGACCCGTTTCAAGGACGGGTACGGGCCGGTCGGCATGTGGTTCCTGTTGTTCAAGTCGGTCATCAAGAACGCCTACGGCGAGCGCTATGACCAGACTCGTGACGACGAACTCAAGAACTGGCTGCCCTACGGCGGCATGGTTCCGGTGCCGACACCGCTCCGCAACCACCAGATGCTGCAGGATATTCAGGCCGGACGCGGTCCGCACTACATGCGCACCGACGAAGCCTTGCAAAAACTGTATGCCGGCCAGACGATGGATAAGATCCGCAAGATCGAAGCCGAGGCCTGGGAAGACTTCCTCGACATGACCATGTCGCAGGCGTTGCTTTGGGCTTCCCACAATATCGATCCGTCGGAGACGCCTTCGGAGGTCTACCTGACCGAGCCTTACCTGATGGGCTCCCATGCCACCGGCTGCGGGGCCTGGGTCAGCGGACCGGAAGATGTGTCCCCCAAGGAGTATCAGTGGGGCTACAACCGGATGACCACGGTCAACGGCCTGTTCGCCGCCGGCGACGGGGTCGGTGCCAGCGGCCACAAATTCTCCTCCGGTTCGTTCACGGAGGGCAGACTCGCCGGCAAGGCGGCGGTCGCCTATGTCGC
Organism: Rhodospirillales bacterium; assembly: GCA_026125865.1. GTDB lineage: Bacteria > Pseudomonadota > Alphaproteobacteria > Rhodospirillales > Defluviicoccaceae > JADJXQ01. Next base: position 800 of record JAHCKI010000425.1, on the reverse strand, counting down.
CGACCAAGCCGAGGCGCCGCAGGTCGACGACGGCGACATCGAGGATGTCAAGGCGCGCATCTGGCAACCCATCGAGCATTTCGAGAAGCACCGCGGCGCGTCCTCCCGCGAGGACCTCAACCCGCACTACCTGTTGCCGAAGATGGGGTTGATTCGGCTTCAGAAAATCATGGACGAGTACGTCGGCGGGCCGGGCGCCTACTACATGATGAATGGGCCGCTGTTGGCGCGCGGGGAAGAGTTGTTGACGATGTTCAAGGAGGATCTGGAGAAACTCGGCGCTCGTGATCTCCACGACCTTCTTCGCTGCTGGGAACTGCGCGACAGGACGACGTCCGCGGAGTGCCATATCCAGCACGTCAAGTTCCGCGAAGAGACGCGCTGGCCCGGCTACTACTACAACGCCGACCATCCCAAGCTCGACGACGAAAACTGGAAGGTGTTCGTCAACTCCCGCCGCGACCCGGCCACGGGCCAGTGGGAGATGTCGAAGAAGCCCTTCATCCCGGTGTGCGATTGAGCGGGCGAAGGAAGGAGGCACGGCACAATGGCGGAACTCCAGCATCGCTCGGTTCATCGATCGATCGTCGTCGTCGGTGGCGGCATCGCGGGCATATCGGCGGCGTTGGAACCGGCGGAAGCCGGTTACGACGTCACCATCATCGAGCGCAACCCCTACCTTGGCGGGCGGGTGGCGCAGCTCAACAAATACTTCCCGAAGCTGTGCACGCCCACATGCGGGCTCGAAATCAACTTCCAGCGGATCAAGAAGAACCCCCGCGTTCGCTTCCTGACCATGG
>JAHCKI010000424.1 GCA_026125865.1 Rhodospirillales bacterium | reverse complement strand
CGCACGCCGCCGTCGGCGATCACCGGCACGTCATGCTCGCGGCAAACCTCCGCCACTTCGAGGATGGCGGTGAATTGCGGCACGCCGACGCCGGCGACCACCCGCGTCGTGCAGATGGAACCGGGACCGATGCCCACCTTGACCGCGTCGGCGCCGGCGTCGATCAGGGCGCGGGCGCCGTCGGGCGTGGCGATGTTGCCGGCGATGACCTGGGTGTAGTTGCTGAGCTTCTTGATGCCGGCCACCGCTTCCAGGACCCCGCGCGAGTGCCCATGGGCGGTGTCGACCACAACCATGTCCACATCGGCCTCCAGCAGCGCCTCGGCGCGGGCCAGCCCATCCGGTCCGACACCGGTGGCGGCGCCCACCCGCAACCGCCCCTGCACGTCCTTGCAGGCATTGGGAAAGCGCTCCGCCTTCTCCATGTCCTTGACGGTGATCAGCCCGATGCAGCGATAATCGTCATCGACCACCAACAGCTTCTCGATGCGGTGTTTGTGCAACAGCCGCTTGGCTTCCTCGCGCGTGCCCCCGTCGCGCACCGTGATCAACGGCTTTTCCGGGGTGTTCTGGGTCATCAGCTCGCGCACCGGCTGACGCGGATTGGCGGCGAAGCGAACGTCCCGGTTGGTCAAGATGCCCACCAGGCGCCCGCTCTCCTTCTCCACCACCGGCACGCCGGAGAACTTGTGGGCGGTCATCAGTCCGAGGGCATCGGCCAGGGTCGCTTCCGGATGGATGGTCATGGGATCGACCACCATGCCGGATTCGAACTTCTTGACCTTGCGCACCTCCGCCGCCTGCTCGCTCTTGTCCATGTTCTTATGGATGATACCAACGCCGCCGGCCGTCGCCATGGCGATGGCGAGCGCGCTTTCGGTGACGGTGTCCATGGCCGCCGACACCAGCGGTATTCCGATGTCGATGGTGCGGGTCAGGCGCGTCCGCGTATCCGCTTCATGAGGGATGATCTGCGACGCGGCGGGCAACAGCAACACGTCGTCAAATGCCAATGCCTCCGGAATTTTCATGCTTCCTCCGCCCGCCGGGTGGCCGCGGATCATACACGACCAACACCGATTGCCAAGCGCCATGTATGCAACCCATGTCCGCAACCGGGTGTGGTTGCACAGGGCGCGCCGCGCTGGATTTGCGTGGTAACACGCGACGTGGCAAACTGCACGCCATGTCAATCGTCAAGACAGATTTCAGACCGGCGACGACGCTGCAGGAAGTGGCGGCGCAGATGTCGTTGGAACCGCTGCCGAGCGGCGATCCGCGCTACGTGGACATGGGCGACAGCCGCGGAAGCCGCGATTTGCAGAAAATGCGGAATTGTTTGCTCGGCTACGATGCTAGTCAAAACCGCTACGCCAAGGTGGCGTTCACCGGCCATCGCGGCTCCGGCAAGTCCACGGAGTTGCTGCGCCTGGAACATGACCTTGCCGACCGTTTTGCCTGCCTGCACCTGTACGTCGACGAAAACCTGATTCGTGACTGCGACTATACCGACCTGCTGTTGTGGATGACGGACGCGGTCGTGCGGTACTGTGTCGACAACAATTTGCCGCTCAGTCAGAACGTCGTTGACGACGTCACCGATTGGTTTGCCGAAAAATCGTTCGAAGATTTCAAGACGACAAAGGCGGAAATCGTCACCGAAGTTAAGGCCGAGGCGAAGGCGAAACTGGGACTGTTCGGCACCAGCCTGAAGCTTCTCGGACGCATCAAGGCGCGGCTGCAGGGCAACGTGGAGAGGCGCACCATCATCCGCCAAACACTGCAGAACTACAGCAGTGAACTGGTCGATCGGGTCAATCGGCTGCTGGACGCTGCTCAGAACGCACTCGAAGAAACGGGCCGCACGCCGGACCTTCTGATTGTCCAGGACAACCTGGACCGTCTGCCCGTGGAGGTGGGACGGCGGCTGTTTATCGATCACGGCGACCTGTTGAAGCAACTTCGTACCCATGTGATCTTTACCGTGCCCATCGCCATGGTAATGGCGCCCT
>JAHCKI010000423.1 GCA_026125865.1 Rhodospirillales bacterium | reverse complement strand
CGGCAACCGCTTCGCCATCGTGGAACTGTCGGACGCTTCGGGCGTTTTCGAGGTCATGGTGTTTTCCGAGTTGCTGGCGACGGCGCGACCGTTGCTGGAGGCCGGCAACTCGCTGCTCATCAAGGCGATGGCGCAAGTGGACGGCGATACCTTCAAGCTTCAGGCGCAATCGTTCGAGTTGCTCGAAGACTTCGCCGCGCGAACACCGGCCCACCTCGCCGTCGTCATCGGCTCGCGTCAGCCATTACAGCCGATCCACGATATCCTCGACGGTTATCGCGGCGGCCGAGGCCGGATCAAGTTGCTGTCGTGCCTTGATGACGGCCGCCAAGTGGAAGTGGCGCTTCCCGACGCCTACGCGGTAAGCCCCGCCATTCTCCCCAAACTGCAAAATATCCCCGGCGTTTACGATGTCCAGGAACTGTGAAACCGTGTCATCGCTCGATCCTCGCCCAACACACGCGCCCGATCGAGCCTGATCCGAAAACCGTCGAGGGGAATAGCGCTGCAGCCACACCATGGCGGCTATTCCGTGGGGCGTCCGCGGATCTCGGGGCCTCCGCCTGATCTTGTAAGGCGTCTGCGGATCTCGCCCGGACAGACGAAAAGGCCGCATGTTTCCATTGATCTCGTCGTGGACACAAGTCGTATGGGCAAGTCCATGTCAAGACCGGAGCCGCCAGCGGCGGTGGCCGAAGGGCCAGTCTTTACATGGATTTGCCCATACGCACACACTCGCACGTGAGAATGAGTGGCTTTGAACCAAGATGTTCATTCCTCCTTTTTTGAGCCGTGGTCGCGTTCGGGTGAGTAGGCGCGCATGCAACCAGCCACCGACTGGGAGGCGAAACGAGCAATCACCCCATTCCTTGGTTGTGTCGTTCACGCCCCACCAGGAAAGCAAGCGGGTTTTGCCGTGGCCTCCGCCGTTCCCTCGCTTACCCTTCCCTATGGCTTCCGGGAAACCGTCCGCAAGGCCAAGCCGCCTTCGGCGGTCGCTGCGCGAGCCTTGCACACAGAACCCCTGCGGCCATCTACGGAAAGCGCGAGGGACGGCTCCGGAAAGCAGACAAAACAACAAACACCTGCGAAATGAGGAATGCCCTCTTTCTTCCGGTTTGTGGGCAAGAAAGATGGAGAGGGCGATATCGCAGGTTTATGTTGCGTCGCCCCCTCAAGATTTTTCTACGGTTCACGCCACGAGAGATGATTTTTTTCAGGATGAAGTCGCCAGCGTTCCAATTGTCGACATTCTTGGCGTACGTGCCTGCGACAAAGATCTCCATTTCCGGCAACTTGTCGCTGTCGGTGCTGATCTGAACAATTGTCTGATGAGAAATTGTCTCATGCATGTAGGTGTCCAAAACGCGAACTTGACCCGGGGCGCTGAAGGCGGCCGTACCGATGAATACAAAGGCCTGATTTCCGGACTTGGTGACGTCGGCATCGATGGTGGATAGATCGATCCGGTCGCCGAGTACACTGCCGACGTGATCAAAATCAAGGTTTACGTCGCGCTTGCTGCCGACCGCGGACTCTTTGACCGAATCGAAATCGAAGATGTCGTCGCCGTTACCGCCCCTCAGTCTGTCGGTTCCAGTCCCGCCTCTCAGGATGTCGTTGTTATTACCCCCGCCGATGTAGTCGTTGCCGCTGCCGCCGATCAGGGTGTCACGGCCGTGGCTGCCGACCAGCGTGTCGTTTCCGTCTTCGCCGAGAAGCAAGCTATTGTTTTTGTAGACTATCAGAAAATCGTTGCCCGCCCCCCCATAAAGGCTGTCGTTGCCGCCTCCGCCCTGGATTTTGTCATTGCCGTTGCCCCCATAAAGCTTGTCGTTACCGAAGTGTCCGTCGATGGTGTCGTTGCCGTCGCCTCCGTACAGCGTGTCGTTGCCCCATCCTCCGTGAATGGAGTCGTTGCCGGCGCCTCCGTCGATCAGGTCGTTCCCCCGCCACTTGCCCTGCAGTATGTCGTCGCCACCGAGACCCAGGATCGTATCGTTGCCATCCGTGCCATAGATGGT
>JAHCKI010000422.1 GCA_026125865.1 Rhodospirillales bacterium | reverse complement strand
AGGCATCGTCCTCGGCAAAGGGGGGAGCCGGATCAAATCCATCGGCGAGGCCGCGCGGCTCGACCTGGAAGAGATCCTGGAGCATCGGGTGCACTTGTTCCTGTTCGTCAAGGTCCGGGATTGGGGCGAAGACCCCGACCGGTACCGCGATTTCGGGTTGGATTACGGTGCGTAAAACCTGTCCGGGCGCGTAGCGCCTTGCAGCAAATTCATGCGATCAGGTCGACTAACCTAATCGCATGAATTTGCTCTAGATTCTAAGGAGATAGAGCACGACCGCGCGATCAGATTGACCCGATCTTATCGCTCCGTGCTCTAGGCGCTTACGCCAACTGCGATCCCTTTAAGCGATTTGACTGCGTTATCCAGGGCGGCATCCGGAGAATCAAATGCTTGTGCTGCGTCGGTCAATGTTTTTCCGTGCTCGTCAACCTGTTGCCACACCCAGTAGCCTTGCGTGTTGTGGACATTAACGCGGGCATAAATGCGGCGGAAGAATCCACGGCGGCAAGGGTGCGGTTCCAATACTTCGATATTGTGAATACTCACTGACATTCTCCCGAGACCAAATTCACTGGAGCGAACGCTACGGCCAAGGTACTGCATTTTGCACCGCAACAAAACCGCCAAATTGTGCAATGCAGCAAAGCAGTCGATTGCGACTGCGGCAAGTCGTCGTCAATGGCCGCCAATTCGGATAACTTGTGACCATGGAATGGGTTGACGACGGAATCGTTCTGTCCGCGCGACGTTTCGGCGAGACGTCGGCGGTGGCGTCATTGCTGTGCCGGGACCATGGTCGCCATGCGGGCTTGATTCGCGGTTTCAACAGCCGGCGCGGCCGCGGGGTGCTGGCCACCGGCAACGGCGTTCGCGCCCGCTGGCGTGGTCGGACGGCGAATCACCTGGGCGCCTATACCTGCGAACTCACGAATGCGGTGGCCGCCGGCCTGATCGCCGACGGCGATCGATTGGCCGCCCTGGCCTCGGCGTGCGCCATGGTCGAAACGACCCTGGCCGAACACGAGCCCCACCCGCGGGCCTTCGACGGCCTCGTGGAGGTTTTGGCGGCGCTGGTGCGGCAGGAGGGGTGGCGTCGCGCCTACCTGCGTTGGGAACTCAGTCTGCTGGCGGAACTGGGATTCGGTCTCGAACTGACTCGCTGCGCGGTAACGGGACGCAGCGACCAGCTTGCCTTCGTGTCACCGAAAACCGGTCGTGCCGTGACTGCGGCAGTGGGCGCCCCCTATCGGGATAAATTGTTGAAACTACCGCCTTTTATGTCCGACCCCGAGGTCGCTGCCGTTTCCGGCGAAGACATGCGGGACGCGCTCGCCTTGACCGCCTATTTCTTCAAACGCCACGTCTATGACGCCGTTGCCGGCGATATCCCCCCGGCCCGCCTGCGCCTAGCCGAACGCTTGACCCGGGAACCGGCGCCGCCAAGGTGACACCCACCTCTCTGTGGGTGTCGACTACACGGGATAGGTGCCAAACGGGCTTATGCAACCAAAAAATTTTTCTTTAACCCTTAAAATCCTTCGAAAGGGTAGCGCATGAAAGCCGAACCTGGAATATAATGGCGTTGGCCACCGGCGTTGTTTGGTGGCTGGCTTGCTGGCCGGCTGGGCTTGCCCCCCTATCCCAGCCGTGCCAGTAGGTCCTCCTCTCGCGGAGACGTCGGCGCGGGCGGCAAAGATACGTTCGCAGCGTTGCCCGTGAGGGGCTTCATGCCAGAGCGACACGATGGTGACACAGGGTTCCCACCATGGTCCGTTCGGTTGCAAAGCGCGGGCGCCTCACGGGCGGGCACAGCGCGAACGACCAACAGTGGCGGGTCACGAATCCCAGTCCGTGGCGGCAAGAGCACGGCCCATCCCGGGCCCGAAATTTCGCCGCATCCTTCTGTCGGTTCGTCGCTTTTTACGGTTTAAGGACTTACAAGGCCGAAGATATCCGCGCAAAAGGAGTTCCTTTCGCCCGGTGCCAATAGGTCGTGCCGCGGAGGAACAGGCGGGGGTGATT
>JAHCKI010000421.1 GCA_026125865.1 Rhodospirillales bacterium | reverse complement strand
TGCCGCTGTTTGGGGACCAGTTCAGCCGGGGCGTACCATGGCTGGTGACGGAAGGCATGGAAGCCCTCTTTGAGGTGCGCATGTTGAGCGGCGGCCAAGGCCGGCAGCCGTTGGACAAGATCGAGGACGACGTCGATATCCTGTTGCTGGCTCAGCCCGAGACCCTGGACAACAAAACACTGTACGCCATTGACCAGTTCGTGCTCGGTGGCGGCAAGGTTTTAGCCTTCGTCGATCCTTTCGCGGAAGTGCTCTCCATTCCGGGGCGGCCTCCGTCACCCGAAAACGCCATCGACACCTTGCAGCCCTTGCTGCAAGCCTGGGGGATCGACATGACACCGGGAAAAATCGTCGGAGATCGCAAGGCGGCAATGCGGGTGCGGGCGCGTCATCAAGGGCGACCGGTTCTCACCGACTATGTCGCCTGGGTGGCGTTGGGAAAAGACAACATGGCGCCCGACGACGCGGTGAGCGGCGACCTCGAAATGGTGGTAATGAAGAGCGTCGGCGCCATCCGCGCTCGCGAAGGAGCGACGACCAAAATCGAGCCGTTGATCACCAGTAGCGCCGAGGCCATGGAGATCGACGCCGCCAAGATCCAGTTCATGCCCGAACCGATCAGTTTGCTGCAATCGTTTACAGCGACGGGTGAGCCGTTCACGCTGGCCGCTCGCGTCACCGGGCCGGTAAAGACGGCGTTCCCCAATGGCCCGCCGGTGGAAGAAGGCGGAGAAAACGCAGAGGACACGAACAAGGCCGATGGCGACGGTGACAGCACTGCAGGATCGCCCGCGGCCGGCCATCTAACCGAATCCAAGTCCCCGCTGCAGCTCATCCTCATTGCCGACGCGGATTTCCTGGCCGATGAGAATTGGGTCCGTACCAGCTCCCTTCTCGGCCAGCAATTCACGGTGCCGGCGGCCAACAATGCCGATCTGGTGGTCGCGGCTCTGGAAAACCTTGCCGGCGGAGTGGCGATGGCGGGGCTGCGCGGCCGTGGAGTTTCCGACCGGCGCTTCGAGGTGGTCGAGGCGATGACGCGGGAGGCCGAGGACCGGTTCCGCGCAACGGAGCAGAAGCTGCTCGCCAAGATTGAGGAAACGCGAGGCAAGATCACCGCCCTGCAAAAGGAAGAGCAGGACGGCGGTGTCCTGTTGTCGGCGGAGCAACAAGAAACTATCGAGAAATTCCGCGGCGAACTGATCGACTTGCGTGGTCAGCTCCGCGAGGTGCAGTTCGCTTTGAATAAGGATGTGAAGTCGCTGGAGACTCGGTTGAAGTTGTTCAACATCTGGTTGGTGCCGGCGGTCGTCGCGCTGTTCGCTCTCGGCTTGGCTGTGGTGCGCCGTCGACGCGCGGCGCGGTTCCATGCCAGGCAAGTCGCGGGGTAAAGCGCCATGAGTGCGAAGCTGGTCATGGTCGGCGCCATTGTCACCCTGGTGACCGTGATCGCGGCCGCCGTCTCCGTCATCAATCAGCCGGGGTTGACGAAGGCGGAGGTCAGCGGCGAACCGGCATTTTCGGCGCTTCGTCAAAGCCCCGACGCCGTCGCGCGGGTCACGATCGCCGGTAAGGACGGCGAATTCAGCGTGGCTCGGAACGATGCCGGGTTGTGGGTGATCCCGGAAAAGCACGGCTATCCCGTTGCCTTCGCCAAGGTGCGCGAGTTGGTCGCGACCATGGCCGGCATGGATCTGATCGAGGGAATGACGGCCAATCCCGATCGGTTTGCCCGCTTGGAGGTCGAGGACCTCGATAAGGAAGCCGCCGAGTCACGTCGGGTTCGATTGGAAACGGCCGACGGCTCCGTGCTCGCCGAGACCATCGTCGGCAAACGTCGTCACGGGTTTACGGGTGGCCGGGAAACCGGAACGTATATCCGCCGCGACGGCGATGAACGGGCGTGGCTGGCCAGCGGCGGGCTGGTGGTCAACGTGAAACCGGAGGAATGGCTAGACCGTGGCGTCGTCGATATTTCGGCGGATTCGATCCAGACCATGACGTTCGATCCGCTCGAAGGAAAGGGTTAT
>JAHCKI010000420.1 GCA_026125865.1 Rhodospirillales bacterium | reverse complement strand
ACGCGGCGTGTGCGTTTCCATGTGACGAAGCACCATGTCGCGCAAGGTGACGATACCGACGGGAATGCGTGAATGGTCGACCACCAACGCCCGCGACAGCTTGAACCCGACGAGCAGACGTACGGCATATTTGGTTTGCATGTCCGTCGGCAACGTCATCACCGGCTTGGTCATGATCTCGTAAACGTTGACGCGGCTGGGCGGACGCTCCTTGGCGATGACCTCGCGGGCGATGTCGGTGATGGCGATGAGGCCGTATTCATCGGCCGGGTCCCGGCGTTCAACGACAAGCGAGCTGACCTTGGCTTCGCGCATGGCCTCGATCGCCTGGGCAACCGTGTCCATACGTCCGATCATGCGGATGGACGCCGTCATGACGTCGCGGACGCATACAATGTCACCGATCATAGGCTTTCCTCGATCTCCTTGAGTAACGCCTGCTCTTGTGTCCGCAAACCGACGGCGTCTTCAATAGCGATCTGAAACGCGATGCCGGCGCCGGGATCGTCGTCCAGATTGCCGGCGTCGGCAATGGTTTCCAGGATTTCGCGCGCCTTGGGTTCGGCAACCAGAAACAACAGAACGTCGCGCTGCCCGGTCAACTCCAATCCAAGAAACGTTTTTTCTTTCTTGAGGCCTTCGCCACGAACATTGGTGATGACCGTCGATCCGGTGGCGCCAGCGTCACGCGCTGCCTTCAAAACGGCCTCGGTCTTGTCATCGGATACCAAAGCCATGATCAGCTTCAGGTTCATTCGATTGTCTCCGTCTTGGCGGTCGCCTTGGTGGTGCGTTCTTTCGTGCGCCGCTGAATTTGCTCAGCCATCCAGGCATAGGCCAGAACCGCCATAATGGGAAAAAGGCTGGCAAATGCAATCAGCCCAAAACCGTCCACGAGCGGACTACGTCCGGGGATGGCGGAGGCCAAGCCCAATCCCAGCGCCGTCACCACCGGCACGGTTACTGTCGACGTGGTAACACCGCCGGAATCGTATGCCAGGGGAATGATCATCCTTGGCGCGAACAGGGTTTGCAGCATGACGACCACGTATCCCGCAATGATATAGTAAGGAAGCGGCGTGCCGATGACGATCCGGTGGGCGCCCACGGCCACGCCCACCGCGACACCGACGGCGACCGCGAACCGCAACGGCAACGCCCGGATGGCGCCGCCCGATTCCTCCTGTGCCTTCAAGGACACGGCGATCAACGCCGGCTCCGCCACCGTGGTCGCGAAACCGATGGCGCCCGCAAAGGCATAGACCCAGGCGTAGTGTTCCCAACTCGTGGGTCGGCCGGCCGCGATCTTGCGGATGAACATCGGCGATGTCAGCTGTTCCGCCATGGTCTCGCCGACGGGGAACAGCGCCTCCTGAAGGCCGACCAGGAACAGGGCCAAGCCGATGACCACATAAACGACGCCGAGCACGATGCGATGCAGGTTGGGCGGGCGGCGGCGCAGTACGGCGAACTGGAAAAACACCAGGATCAGGACGACCGGCGCCACGTCGAACACCGTCGATTGCAGAGCCAGCAATGCGCGACCGATAATCTCCACTCAGCCTCCGTGCGCCACGATGCCGTAGGCCAGCACAAATGCCATCGGCGTCAGGCTGGAAAATGCGATCAGTCCGAATCCGTCGGTCACCGGATTGCGTCCGCGGATTGAGGACGCCAGACCCACGCCGAGGGCAGCGACCAGCGGCACCGTGACCGTCGATGTCGTCACGCCGCCCGAGTCATAGGCGATGCCGACGATTTCTTCCGGAGCAAAGGCGGTCAGTGCGACAACCGCCACGTAACCACCGATGATCAAGTAATGGATGGGCCACCCCTTCAGGATTCGCGTCACGCCAATTACCAACGCCGCCCCCACCGCCAGCGCCACGGTCACCCTCACTTCCAGGGCGTATCTGGCCATCGCTTTTTCCGTCGCAACGATGACGCCCATGTCGGCTGCCGCTTCGGCACCCTCGGCAGCCACGGCAATGAGGGCCGGCTCGGCGATGGTCGTGCCGAATCCAAGCGCAAAGGCAAAGCT
>JAHCKI010000042.1 GCA_026125865.1 Rhodospirillales bacterium | reverse complement strand
TGCCGGTGACGCCGCGCAATTGCGCGGTTTTTCCTTCGGCGTCGCTTTTCCCGATCGCATCGTCGTCCGCCGCACCACCGATGGCGCTTTTGCAGCCGCCAAGGAAGAGGCCGAGATCACACGCACCGTGTTCGGCGCATCGGCGACCATCCGTTCCAGCCTGTTCGCGGCCGGCGAAAAGGCCGGCATTCCGGTTCCGGTGCTGGCGGAAGTCCTGAAGATGTATTCTTGGGACGTGGACTTTCAGCGCGAGGTTCGGAGCGGCGACAACATTGAAGTGCTGTTCGAACGGCTCGGGGTCGAGGATAGTACGCAGACCCGCGCCGGCCATGTCATTGCTGCGGCGCTTACATTGAGCGGCCAAAGGCGTATTCTTTACCGATACGAAAGCGCCGACGGCTTCGCCGATTTCTACGAGGAAGACGGCCGCAGCGCCCGCAAGCCGTTGATGCGGACACCGGTCGACGGCGCCCGGCTGTCGTCCCGCTACGGCATGCGCCGCCATCCCATTCTGGGGTACAGCCGCATGCACCAGGGCGTCGACTTCGCGGCCCCGATCGGGACCCCCATCTTCGCGGCTGGTGACGGCCGTATCGCGGAGATCGGCCGCAAAAGCGGATACGGAAAGTATGCGCGCATCACCCACCACGCCGGCTATGCCACCGCCTACGCCCACATGAACCGGTTTGCGCGGGGATTGCGCGCCGGGTCGAAAGTGAAGCAGGGACAGGTCATCGGCTACGTGGGCAATACCGGGCGTTCGACCGGGCCGCACCTGCACTACGAAGTGTTGCTGAACGGCAAGCAGATCAATCCGATGTTGCTGAAGCGCCTGCCGGGACGCAAGCTGTCAGGGCAGCAATTGGCGGATTTCCGCGCTTTCGTCGCTTCCAGCAAGCACCAGTTCGCGTCCCTGGTCCCAGGTACCGGCGCCATGGAATTCGCCGAAGCCGACACCGACCCGGGGAATGGCCGCCACGCCGCGTACACCTTCCCCTTGGTTCCGACACCGCGTCCCGGCCACCTCTAGAGCAAAATGCGATCAGGTCGAGTCACCTGATCGCATGGGTTTGCTCTAGAAAACAATCACATAGAGCACGACCGAGCGATTAGGCTGACTGGGCCCAATCGCACCGTGCTCTAGTTTCGCCGTACCGCTGATTGGGTACGGCCGCCCGCGCACCGCATGTTGGTACGTCGACGGAAGCGCGTGACCACGTGTTGCCGGAAGGGTTCGCGTCACTTACGTTGGCGCCATGATCCCATTCCGAGTAGCGGTTTCCACCGCCACCTCCCCCGTCGTGACGATGAGTCTGATCGTCATCAACATCGCTGTCTATTTTATTCAACTGGGCCTATCCCCGCGGAAAGCCAACGAATTCATCGCCACCTATGCGCTGGTCCCGGCCGTCTACGGCCATCCGGCGGCGGCCCGCGCCTACGGCTTCGATCCCACCAACCTGCTGCCCATACTGTCCAACACCTTCATGCACGGCGGCGCCCTCCATCTCATCGTCAACATGTGGACGCTGTGGCTGTTCGGCTTGCCCGTGGAGGACCGCCTCGGTCCCTGGCGATTTCTGTTGTTCTATTTGACGTGCGGCGCCGCCGGCAGCATTGCCCATCTGCTTTTCAATCTGGACTCGGTGGTGCCGGCCCTCGGCGCGTCGGGCGCCATCGCCGGCGTGCTCGGTGGTTTCACCCGTTTCCACCCGCGCGCCAAGGTGGCGGTCGTGCAGCCCATCTTCTTCATTTTCCCGCTGATCTTCCATTTGCCGGCGGTGATCTTCACCGGCATCTGGTTCCTGTTCCAGATCCTCGGCGGCTGGTCCTCGTGGGGCGACAGCCCAACCGGCGGCGGCATCGCCTGGTGGGCACATATCGGCGGTTTCGCCGCCGGTCTCGCTATCGCCCTATGGCTCACCCGACGACCGCGCCAACCTCGCCGACGGGGTCCGTGGTCACGGAGGTGATGGTCATGCGGCGTCGGCCGCCGCCGCACCATTGATGATCAGGCCGCTCTCTCCCGCCGAAACGGTCGCCGTTGCCCCATCGGTGAGGCGTCCTTCCAGGATCAGCGACGCCAGCGGATTTTGCAGATGTCTTTGAATGACCCGTTTCAATGGTCTTGCGCCGTAGACCGGATCGTAGCCTTGCTTCGCCAGCCAGGAGATCGCCGCCCCGTCCAACGCCAACGTGATCTTGCGATCGGCGAGAAGGTGTTTGAGGCGTTCCAACTGTATCTCGACAATGGTGTCCATGTGCTCGGGGAACAATCGATGGAAAAGGATGATCTCATCCAGTCGATTGAGAAACTCCGGCCGGAACGCGGCGCGAACCATCGCCAACACCTGATCGCGCACCTCCGAGGAATCGTGACCTTCCCCTTGCATGGCGAGGATGTCGCCGCCCAGGTTGGAAGTCAAAACGATGATGGCGTTGCGGAAATCGACGGTTCGGCCTTGCCCGTCGGTCAGACGGCCGTCGTCCAACACCTGTAGCAACACGTTGAAGACATCGGGGTGGGCCTTTTCCACCTCGTCGAATAGAATCACCTGATAAGGCCGGCGGCGCACGGCCTCGGTCAGTGCCCCGCCCTCCTCGTAGCCGACGTATCCCGGCGGCGCCCCGATCAGGCGCGCCACGGCGTGTTTCTCCATGTATTCGGACATGTCGACGCGAACCATCGCCGTCTCGTCGTCGAACAGAAACTCAGCCAGCGCCTTGCAAAGTTCGGTCTTGCCGACGCCGGTGGGGCCGAGAAACAGAAATGAGCCGATGGGCCGGTTGGCGTCCTGCAGGCCGGCGCGCGCCCGGCGCACGGCCTGGGCAACGGCCGTCAATGCTTCGTCCTGGCCAACCACCCGCTTGCGCAGGTTGTCTTCCATCCGCAACAGCTTCTCGCGCTCGCCTTCCAGCATCTTGTCGACGGGCACGCCGGTCCAGCGGGACACGACCGATGCCACATGCTCGTCCGTCACCGCCTCTTCCAACATGCGATGCTGCTCCGCATCCTCCGCCGCCTTGATTTTCGCTTCGAGTTCGGGAATGACCGAGTATTGGAGCTGACCGGCCTTGTCATACTGGCCTTCGCGCATGAACTTCTGCACCTCGAAGCGGGCCTGCTCCAGTTCCTCCTTGAGCTTGGTGGCGCCGGCCAGCGCCTGCTTTTCCGCCGACCACTGGGCCGTCAGTTCGTTCGACTTGGATTCCAGCTCGGACAGCTCCTTTTCGAGGTTTTCGACACGGCCCTTGGAGGCCGCGTCGGTTTCCTTCTTCAGGGCCTCCCGCTCGATCTTGAGCTGGATGATGCGGCGGTCCAGTTCGTCGATCTCCTCCGGCTTGGAATCCACTTCCATGCGCAACCGGCTGGCCGCCTCGTCCATCAGGTCGATGGCCTTATCGGGCAAAAAACGGTCTGTAATATATCGGTTTGACAGCGTCGCTGCGCTGACGATGGCGGCGTCGGTGATGCGGACACCGTGGTGCAGTTCGTACTTCTCCTTCAGGCCGCGAAGAATGGAGATGCTATCCTCAACGGTCGGCTGCGAAACGTACACCGGCTGGAAGCGCCGCGCCAACGCGGCATCCTTTTCCACGTGCTTTCGGTACTCATTGAGGGTGGTGGCGCCGATACAATGCATCTCGCCACGGGCAAGGGCCGGCTTCAGCAGGTTGGACGCGTCCATGGAGCCTTCGGCAGCGCCGGCACCGACGATGGTGTGCATTTCGTCGATGAACAAAATGACCTCGCCCTCGCGGGCCGACACCTCGGACAGCACCGCCTTCAAACGCTCCTCGAATTCGCCCCGGAACTTGGCGCCGGCCACCAACGCCCCCAGATCGAGGACCATCAGTGTCTTGTCCTTCAGGGTCTCGGGCACGTCGCCCTTGACAATGCGCTGGGCAAGCCCCTCGACGATGGCGGTCTTGCCGACGCCGGGCTCGCCGATCAGCACCGGATTGTTCTTGGTGCGGCGCGACAAGACCTGCACGGTGCGGCGGATCTCCTCGTCGCGGCCGATGACCGGATCCAATTTGCCCTCGGCGGCAGCGGCGGTGAGGTCGCGGGCATACTTCTTGAGCGCGTCGTAGCTGTCCTCCGCCGTGGCGCTGTTGGCGGTCCGCCCCTTGCGAAGCTCCTCGATGGCGCGGTTGAGGTTCTGTGGCGTCAGACCGGCGTCGGCAAGAACCTTGGCGGCCGATGTTCCGGTCGCCAGCGCCAAGGCCAAGAGCAGCCGTTCCGCCGTCACGAAGCTGTCGCCGGCCTTGTCGGCGATCTGCTCCGCCTGCTCGAACAATCGCGCCGTCTCCGCCGCCATATAGACTTGACCCGACCCGCCGGATACCTGCGGCACCTTGCCGAGTTCGGTTTCGCTGTCCCTCAAGGCCCGCGCCGGATCGCCGCCCGCGGCGCGGATCAAATTTGCGGCGAGCCCCTCCCGATCGTCCAAGAGCACCTTAAGAAGGTGCAACGGCGAGAGTTGCTGGTGATTGCTGCGAAGCGCCAGCGTTTGCGCCGATTGCAGAAACCCTTTGCAGCGTTCCGTATATCTTTCGAGATTCATGGTGGCGAAATCCCTCCACTTGGACAGAACCTCGCGCCCCTCCCTGAGGCGACGCTCGGCCCCCCAATGACCCATGAAAGAAATATGTTTCGGCGGCCGGCGAACGCAAGCGATGGTAGTGGCGAAAAAACGGCTCGTTCACCGCCGCCGAGCCCCGGCACCCACGACACCACGTGCAAGAAATAAGTTATACAGTTGTAAATCTATATTCTTGCTACCGCGAAACGTGTAGACTTGGCACGCGGGCGGTGCAATGCGATGGTCGAAAAATACCCCATTCGGGGATACCCACCGTCCCCCAAGTCCTTCGTCAACCAGCCTTTTTTGGTAGCTCTCGCCGGCTCAAATTCCCGCCTCCGGTTTCAAATTGTTCACAACAACGCAACCGCAGCAAATTCGCGTCGACGACACCATCGGCTGCCCCCATCGGCGCCACTCCATTACCACAAAGCCTATAATATCATTTGAATTCAATATGTTACATTTTGCACAAAAAGTAGGCACTACGGAGAAGTGTCAGGGATCTATCGGCTTTTTCGAAATGGAGCATGGTTGCCAACAGGGTTATCCACAGGACTCGTGTGGATGATCCCGTTCTCACCCTCTCGGTTTTCGGTTGATTACAACCGTTACATCGGTCGCGTTACTGCCACTGAAGAGGCTGCAAATTGAAAGCCATGGACACGGGACCAACGAATAGAATTCCGGCCCGGCCATTGTCGGACCAATGGATCAAGGGAAACCCGTACGCGCGCATGTATCGCACCCGATAGTCGTTCCAATCGATGATGGGACCACGGTTCCAGTCTATGCGCTTCAAAATATTCAAAAAATGTTGCATCGGCGGAGCCCTTCCTCGGCGAAACCCGTCACCGATGGCATCGTTGTAACCCAAAATCCTTTGCAACCCGTGAAAATGCCCCCTGAAACCGAACATTGATTCGGCATTTTCCATCGGCGGCGATCTTGGCAGGACTCCAAACCCCTACGTAATGACCTCTATTTACGAATTTTTCTTGATTTGCCATAAAGAATACTCAGTCGCGTTTTTGCCCGTGAGGCTCGTCATGCATGCCCAAGCAAGCCGACACCTTGGTCTGACGGCCGGACACGTCATCCACCCGAAATTTGGTGCGCCCGATCCGAGCCGAAGTCCGTTCGGATCGATCCCCAAGGGCGCCACGATGTTCTTTACGAATACATCACGGCGCGATCCGGATCGGGATGCCGGATGGATTGGCTTCCTGCTCTGTATGTGCTCGGCCGTTTTGACGGTGAGTACCATCGCAATCGCCGTCCACCACTTATTGGGTTAGGTCGTCGAGGTCGAGCAAGTCGACGAGGAACGATTTTGTAAAGGATTTCCGCCGGTAGGCGCCTCTAAAGTTCGCCGGAGCGTTGCGGCTGTCAATTCGTCGCGTCCACAGCGACACCCGTTACTTCCAGCTCGGCATATTGCGGTCTGTTGGCAGATTTCGATGTGACCGCCAATACGTGAATCCAGCCCAAAGACATCTCATGACAAACAAAGGCGGGCCGAAACCCGCCTCTGCATTTTGTGACCTACGTCTTGTTAACGGAAAGACCGCGATTTCCTATCGGCTAAACAGGTCTGTATCGATTTCGATCCGATAACTGCTTCATACTATGTTAATATGTCTGGCGGTTCAAGAATTATGGGGGGCATTCAAAATGACGTATCGGCTCGGCCTCGACATCGGCACCAACTCCATCGGCTGGTGCATCCTTGATTTGAGCGACGATGGAAATCCCAGCGGAATAAGAGATGCGGGCGTTCGCATTTTCTCCGACGGGCGCAATCCCAAGGATCGGCAATCGCTGGCCGTCATGCGGCGGCTTCCACGGCAGCAACGAAAACGGCGCGACCGATACTTGAAGAGGCGCGCAGAATTCATGGCCCGCCTTGTCGAGCACGATCTGATGCCGGCGGACCACACTATACGCAAGGCGCTCGAAGATGGCGATCCTTGGTCGCTCCGCGTCAAGGGTTTGGATGAAAAGCTGTCGCGCCATGAACTGGGCCGAGCTCTTTTTCACCTGCAACAGCGCCGGGGTTTCAAATCCAACCGCAAAACCGACAAGGGGGCGGATGACGAAACGGGAAAGATCAAGTCCGCCGCCGCCAATGTCCTCGAAGCGATGCAGGAGACGGGAGCCCGCACCCTTGGCGAATACTTGGCGCGGCCCCGCATCGAAGATGCCAAGGCGGCCCACACGCACCCGGTCAGAGCCCGCCTGAAAGGCTCCGGGGCGCAATCGTTCTACACGTTCTACCCTCTGCGCGACGAGATGATCGCGGCCGAGTTCGACGCGCTGTGGGCAAAACAGAAGGAATGGCATGGCGACGCTCTATCCGAAGATGCGCGCGAGGCTATTCGCGATACCCTCCTTTTTCAGCGTCCCTTGAGACCTCAACCAGTCGGCAAATGCTCCCTCGACCCGACAGAAGAACGAGCACCAAGGGCATTGCCATCTGTTCAACGTTTTCGCATCTATCAGGAAATAAACAACCTGACCATTCGTTTGCCGGGCGAAGCCGCCCGCAATCTCACAATGGATGAACGCGACAAACTCGCTGAGAAAGCACTATCCCAAGCCAAGTTGACATTCGATGCAGCGCGAAAGCTGCTCAAATTGTCGGCTGAGGCGAGATTCAATCTGGAGAGCGCGAAGCGCAAGCACATTGACGGCGACAAGACCGCGGCCGTTCTGGCTGGCACCAACCGATGGGGGCCGGATTGGCGCACGCTATCTTTCGAAGATCAGGAAACAATCGTAGAACACCTGCTTGACGAGGAAGACGAAGAAGCGCTGGTCAACTGGTTAAGTAAAACCTTCGGATTCTCCCTCGAACGCGCCCAAGGGATTGCCAATGCCCCCCTGCCCGATAGTCACGGTCAACTCGGTCGAACGGCAACCCGCAGGGTTCTGAAAGAACTGGCGAATACAGGTTCAACGTACAATGAAGCGGTGGTTGCGGCCGGGTACCATAGCCATTCGGCTCTCGATTTTGACGGCGAGATATTCAAGAGGCTCCCCTACTACGGCCAAGTTCTTGAACGCCACGTAGCATTCGGGACCGGCAAACCTTGCGACCGTCCGGAGAAGCGTTACGGCAAGGTCGGCAACCCGACCGTGCACGTGGCGCTCAACCAAATCCGCCACGTCGTCAATGCGCTGACGAAGAAGCATCGCGAGCAGCCGTTGCAGATCGTCGTCGAGTTGGCCCGAGACCTCCCCCTATCCGCCAAGGGAAAATCGGAACTTGAAAAACAACAGAAAGACAACAAGAACGCCAACGATCGGCGCCGCGAAGAACTCGCCAACTTATCGCAGACGGATTCCTACGAGAATCGCTTGCGCCTCCGCCTATGGGAGGAACTCAACCGCAGCAACTGCTTGGACCGCCGCTGCCCCTATACCGGTCAAGTGATAAGCATCAATCGATTGTTCAGCGATCAGGTGGAAATCGAGCACATTCTGCCATTTTCGAAAACTCTCGATGACGGTATCGGTAACAAGACTCTTTGCATGCGTCAGGCGAACCGGGAAAAAGGACAACGGAGTCCGTTTGAAGCATTCGGCGCCTCGCCCGAAGGTTACGATTGGGCCGCAATTGCAGAGAGAGCGGCGAACTTCCCTCCGAACAAGAGTTGGCGTTTTGGCCCAGACGCAATGGAACGCTACCAGGATGGTGAGCAAGACTTTCTCTCCCGTCACCTTAATGAAACCCGATATATCGCGCGATTGGCCAAACTATACCTTCATCGAACCGGTGCTGACGTCTGGGTCACGCCAGGCCGACTGACTGCCGATTTGCGCTGGGCTTGGGGCCTGGATTCGGTACTAGAGGGACACAACTTGGCGGAGGCCGCGGACCCCGAAAAAAACCGCAAAGACCATCGCCATCACGCCATCGACGCCATCGTCGTGGCGCTTACCGATCGCAGCACATTGAAAGCTGTTGCGACCGCGGCCGGCCAAGCAGAAGACAAGTTCGACAAGCGGTTATTGGCGGACGTACCGGAACCGTGGCCGGACTTCCGAGAAACGGTGCGGAATGCCATTTCACAGATCATCGTTTCACACAAACCGGAACACGGTCCACAGGGCTCTCTTCACAATGACACGGCCTACGGTATCGTTGACGGACCTGACAACAAGGGCCGCTCAACGGTCGTTCATCGGGTGCCGCTCGAAACCTTCAAGAAATGGTCGCAACTGGAAGACATCCGCGATCCAATTTTGAGGAAACAATTCGAGGCGGCGACGGAAGGCTTGAGTGGTAAAGACTTCGTCGAAACACTGGTTCGTGCCGGCGAAGAAATGACACCTCCGGTACGCAAGGTTCGGATCTGCGAAACCTTGAGTGTGATCTCCATCACTGACTCCGGCGGCCACCCGTATAAAGCTTATAAGGGTGACAGCAACTATTGTTACGACATATACGCCGACCCGAAAGGACGATGGAGCGGAACCGTGGTTTCCCGCTTTGATGCCAATCAGCCCGGTTTCAATTGGCGATCAAAACAAGCCAAAACCGGCGAGCCCTTGATCATGCGGCTGCGGCAGAACGACATGATCGCCTTGGACGACAGCGGCAATACGCAAATCATGCGTGTGGTGAAGTTTTCTCAAGGACAGATTGTCCTGGCCGAACACTTTCAAGGGGGTGCACTAAAAGCGAGGGATGCCGACAGCGACGATCCATTCAAGTACAAGACGGTTTCTCCAAGCCGTCTGCAGGCGTTGAAGGCCCGGGCCGTCCACATCGATCCCGGTGGCGTTCTGTATGATGTTGATACATCCCCATGATCGGCCGAGTGGTCGAGGTGGCGGAGGATGGCCGCCACCTGTCGGTGTATCGCGGCTTTATGGTCGTCGAAGAGAATGGCGCCGAGATAGGTCGCGTACCACTCGACGATATCGCCGTGCTGGTCATCAATGCCCACGGGGTCAGTTACACCAACACCTTGATCACGACACTGGCGATCCATGGTACCGCCATGGTAGTTTGCGGCAACAATTTTCGTCCGGTAGCGTGGCTGTGGCCGATCGAAGGCCACCATCTTCAAGCCGCACGCATGGCCGCTCAACTCTCCATGCCGCGTCCCCTCGGCAAACGCCTTTGGAAAAAACTGGTTCAAGCGAAGGTTCGTCAGCAAGGTGCCGTGCTCGAAGGGCTTGGCAAGTCATCGGGCGGCTTCGATCTCCTTGCCCGCCGGGTACGTTCCGGCGATCCGGATAACGTCGAGGCGCAAGCGGCGCGGCGATACTGGCCATTGCTTCTGGGGGACCAATTCCGACGCGACCCAGACGGCGGCGGAATCAATGGCCTGCTGAATTATGGTTACGCGATATTGCGAGGCGCGACCGCACGTGCGGTGGTGGCGGCAGGGTTGCACCCTTCGCTCGGCATTCATCACCGCAACCAGTTCAATTCGATGGCCCTCGTCGATGATGTGTTGGAGCCCTTCCGACCACTGATCGATTTGGCGGTCGTGCGGTTGGCGTCCGAGGGAACGGAAAGCGTAACAGCGGAGGCAAAACGGCGACTGGCAGGCACATTGACCTGGGACATGCACACAGAGCGGGGAGTGACACCGCTGTCTGGATGCCTGTCCAGACTGGCCGCATCCCTCGTCCGATCTATCGAAGCAAACCAAGCTGAATTGGAGCTGCCACTGGAACCACTTCCCATCGACATTGCCGGGCACGGTGTGCCCTAGATATGGCTCTGAGCGGATACCGGCTTATGTGGATCATGGTACTGTTCGATCTTCCCGTCGGCACGATGGCGGAACGGAAAGCAGCGACTAGTTTCCGCAACTACCTCCTCGACGAGGGATTCGAGATGGCGCAGTTTTCAGTTTACACGCGTTTCACATCCGGCAAAGAACAGGCCGAGGCTTACACCCGGCGCTTGGAGTCCCGATTGCCGCCCTACGGCAAGGTTCATGTGCTATACTTCACGGACAAACAGTATGAGAACATGAAATGTTTTCACGGACGGCTGGCGAAAACCGACCACAAGAACCCCGATCAGTACGTGCTTTTCTGACCAGAATGCGCGTTTTTCGCTTAGCTTGGAACAAGAAAAACGCCCTGTTTCCAAGGCGTTATCAAGGTATCGAGTTTAGCCGATAGGAAATCGCGGTCCAACCGCAACAAGATTGATGACGGTATCTTGCATAATAAAAGTTTAGCCGATAGGAAATCGCGGTCCAACCGCAACACACCAAACAGAATGACGTGCCGACTATCGAGTTTAGCCGATAGGAAATCGCGGTCCAACCGCAACATTGCGCGGCGATGGAGGCCAGCGACAAGGAAGTTTAGCCGATAGGAAATCGCGGTCCAACCGCAACCGCAAGCGGTGGCGGGAGCAGTGGCCAGAGAGTTTAGCCGATAGGAAATCGCGGTCCAACCGCAACACTGGTGCAGGAATACCTCAAGCGCCAGGAAGTTTAGCCGATAGGAAATCGCGGTCCAACCGCAACCATTTGCAGTATACCCATTTATCACAACTTAGTTTAGCCGATAGGAAATCGCGGTCCAACCGCAACTACAAGACCACTTGGCATGACATAACAACTAGTTTAGCCGATAGGAAATCGCGGTCCAACCGCAACTCTCAAATCCCCCCTTCGCGTCGCTCTCGACACAGCGCGTTTCTCTTGCCATTGTGGGTTGGACGAAAACGAAGGGGGGGGGGCAACGCGTGGCATGGCGTTTGTCACCAAATGGACCTCTGATTTCCGGAAGTAAGTACGAGAAGCACGGGTTTCAGCCAAGAAATCCATGCACGGCCGCCGCGCAAAACGAACCGACGCTGCTATTTCGCTTGATTGTCGTTTGGTGCAGAGTGGCGCTTACGCACGGCAAAACCGATCCAGTGATTGCATTTTATTGAAATTTGCATCTATTGGTTGCGCGTCCAACGGCTTTGTGTTAGCTTCCGTCCTGCCCTTGTAATTGCGTGCTGTAGTTCAAGTAACGTGGTGTAATAATCCATGACGTTGAATAAATATATGCCTCGATGTATGTGTTTTTTGGGATATTCCAGTCGCTTATCGCCTATTTTCTAAGTTTCCACCATTTTTTGGGCGCGCCTTTAGTTGGCGTAGCCCCTTCATTGGGAGTGAGAGATGGCACTATCCGATCAGATTCTGAGTCTTTCTCCGGTCGGTTACTGGCGCTTTGAGGAAACATCGGGAACGACGGCCACCGACGCCGCCTCCAATCATGACGGCGCCTACACCAACGGTGTCGGCCTCGGGACAGACGGTATCGCCGGCAATGCTGCGGAATTCGACGGCAGCAACGACGTCGTCCTCGTACCCCACGACGATGCCTTCCTCCTCGACGAGGGCGCTGTGCACCTGTGGTTCAATGCCGACGACCTCAGCGGCCGCCAGGGTTTGTTCTCCAAGGACGCCAGCGGCTTCGGCGCCGGCGGCCATCTCTCCGTCTACCTCCAAGGCGACGATCTGGTCGTCCGCCTTCAAAGCACCACCGCCAGCAACAAGATCATT
>JAHCKI010000419.1 GCA_026125865.1 Rhodospirillales bacterium | reverse complement strand
TCCTTGCCGCGGGCCACCATCTTCTTGATGTTTGCGCCAAGACTGTCGAGCAGCGGGCTATCCGCAACCTCTTCCTGGTTTTCGGTCGTCTCGGCGGTGGTCGTCGTCTGTTTCGACATCTAGCCTTTGCTCCCGATCGGAATCGCTATGCTAAGGCGCATCTCCAGGAAAGGCGCCGGGTAAGGACGGTTTTCTAGTCGCGTCCGACCGCGCTGTCGTCTCCAGAAGGCGCGCCAATATCGCCGTCGGTGGTCGCCTGCTCTAGCCGCTTCAATTCCCGGAAATACTCGAAATCCCGTTCGGACATCTGGTTGGTCAACCGGGCGGCCACTTCGTCGAGTTCGGCTCGGATGTGGCGCCGACTGTGAAGCGAATAGGTTTCTTCCCACCCTTCCAGGGCTGTCTCCAGGCCGACGTCGGGTTGAGCAAAAAAAGCATGCTGACGAACGCACGACTTCAACTCCAAGTCGAGCGCGTCGCCAAACCCACTTTGCCTGAGGTGGCTCTCCAAACGCTCCGAGTCAAGATCCGGGGACGAAGCCAGCGTCTTTAAAACTTCTTGACGAAGGCTGTCAAGTTCCTGATCCCCATAGGTCAAGGATCCGAGGCGCTCGCCAATGGTGTCCACGGCCTTGGGATGACTGATCAGAACCGCCAACAGGATCGCCTCGCGCCGTCGCTCAAGTTCGCCGATGGTGTCGCCGGTCTCCGGAATAGGCTGTGGAACGCCGCTCCTGGACCGCAGGTGGGTAGGCAAAGCAGTCTCTTGTTTTCGCCTTCCTTCCCTCGACCGCGCGCCTCCCGACTGGCGCAGGGACCGCCACAAACGATCCTTCAAATCCGATAAGAAATGGTTGCGTACGGTTGCATTGTCGATCACCGATGTTCTTCGCCGCAACCGATCCTCGAGCGCCGCCCGCTGCTCCCCCGATTGGACGGCCTTGCCCCCGGTTTCGATCCAAAAAAGCATGTCCGACAGCGACAGCGATTGCGAGAGGGCCTGGCGAATGAACATCGTCGGATACCGCCGGCTTACACCGTCCGGATCATCCGACGTATCGGTGTTGACGAAGGCGAAACGAAGTCCGTGACCGGGCTTCATGATCGGCAATACCCGTTCGGCCGCACGGGCGGCGGCGCGTTGTCCCGCCTCATCGGGATCGAACAGCAGGACAGGTTCCGGAACCAGCCGCCACAACTCGGCGATCTGTTCGACGGTCAATGCCGTGCCAAGGGGCGCCACCGTGTTTTCGAACCCGGCTGCAAACATGGCGATGACATCCATGTAGCCTTCGACGACGACGATGGTTCCGCGTTCACGCGCCGGTTTCGCCGCCTGGTGATAGGCGTAAAGCATATGCCCTTTGCGGAAGAGCGGTGTTTCCGGTGAGTTCAGGTACTTGGGCTCACCGCTGTCGAGAATGCGGCCGCCGAACGCCACCACGCGGCCGCGCCGATCGCAAATGGGAAACATGACCCGTCCGCGAAACCGGTCGTAGGGCGCACGCGCCGGATCTTCCGGGGCAACCAGCAACCCGGCTTCGACCATCGCCTCGCGGAATATGCCGTCGCGGGCAAGGGCCGCGCGCAAGGCGCCGGAACCGGCCGGCGCATACCCCAACCGAAACCGCCGGATAAGCTCATCATCGAGGCCGCGTCCGTGCAAATAGTCGAGCGCGTGCGCGCCTTCGGGCATCCGCACCATCCTCTCGAAGTACGCAGCCGCCGCTTCGAGTACATCGTAAAGAGTCTTTCGTCTCGCCGCTTGTTCGGCGTCCTCTTTCTCCTCCACCGGCATGTCGAGGCCGGCCTGGGCGGCGAGTCTTTCGACCGCCTCGCGGAAACCGAGCCCCTCCACCTCCATCACGAAATCAATGGCGCTCCCGTGGGCGCCGCACCCGAAGCAGTGATAGTGATCATGGAATACGGTGAAGGACGGGGTTTTTTCCTTGTGAAACGGACACAAACCAAGGAGATCGCGTCCCCGTCGCACGAGACGCACACGCTTGCCGATCACGTCCGCGATTTCGGTTCGCGCGCGC
>JAHCKI010000418.1 GCA_026125865.1 Rhodospirillales bacterium | reverse complement strand
CATTTTTCGCGTGGGAAAATACACAAACCGAATGATTTCAAACCACTAACATCGATTCACCTGTATCAAACCGTGTAAAAATCGGTCCAAAACGCATACATTTGGAACAAATTTTGACACAGCGAAGGCGATCCCCGGATTGCGCTGCGTTTCATCCGTGCGACGCGCGGCCTTGGCGCACTATGTCCGATGTCCAACCGATGGTCATGCACTCATCGCGGCGCCCTTTCCGCCATCGCCGCTATCCGTTAGCCTGGCGCCATGTGCGGACGCTACAACCTGCTTCGGCCCTGGTCAGAGCTTGTCGCGCTCTACCGCATCACCGTCGATCCGAAGCCGCTGAACCTGGCGGCGCGCTACAACGTGGCGCCAACCCAGGACGTGCCGATCGTTCGGCGTGTGGGGGACGCCGGCGAGCGCGAACTGGCGATGGCGCGGTGGGGGCTGGTGCCGTTCTGGGCCAAGGATATCAAGATCGGCTACAAGACCATCAACGCCCGCGCCGAGACGGTCCACAAACTGCCGGCGTTTCGGGCCGCCTTCCGCCGGCGGCGCTGCCTGGTGGCGGCCGACGGCTTCTACGAGTGGCACGCGCTCTCCAAGTCCGAGAAACAGCCTTATCACATCACCCTGCCCGATCGGCGCCCATTCGCCTTTGCCGGTCTTTGGGAAACCTGGCAATCACCGGACGGCACACCCATGCAGAGCTGCACCATCATCGTGACCGAGGCCAATGATTTCCTCCGCCCGCTCCACAACCGCATGCCGGTGATCCTCGAGCCCGAACACTTCGATGACTGGCTGGACATCGGGCGCCCATTGGAGGAAACGCAACGGCTTTTCGCACCTTTCAGCGGTGATTTGACCGCTTGGGCCGTAGGGCGTGTTGTCAACAGCGTCCGCAATGACGGGCCCGCGTGCATCGAACCGACAAGTCCCGCCGTCACCAGCCGCGAGCCCATCGCCCTCCCCTTTTCATTGAGTTGATGCGTGTTGAATCGAGCTGGAATTGACCTCGCTGCCGCCGGCTGGAGATCCCTGTTTTCAAAGGACCTTGCCCATGGCACTTGCAATTCGCCATCGGCAATGTCATCTCATGGGGGCTCGTTGCGCGTCGCCTCGACGTATCTTGTTTCGCTGCTCTCTCGCGTCCGACCAAGCTACTCCTGGAATTTGTGCGTCTACGAGAACGGCGGCCCGCTCTCCGGGTTGGCCGGTACAAATTAACATGGCGAAAGGTGTAGCTATGGCTACTGGTACAGTTAAATGGTTCAACCCGACGAAGGGTTATGGGTTTATCGAACCGAACGACGGATCGAAGGATGCGTTCGTTCATATTTCTGCCGTCGAGCGCGCGGGCCTGCATGGCCTCAAGGAAGGGCAGAAAATCCAGTTTGAACTGGTCGCGGGCCGCAACGGCAAGACGTCCGCCGAGAATCTGGTCGTCCTCGATTAACGAACGTTGACCGGGGGCGCGGTCGGCCGCAACGCCGCCGCCGCCCCCGTTTTTTATCCGCGGCCGTGGTTCCCATCGTCCACTTTCGGCGCCGCCAACTCCGAACACATAGCGAAGGGAGGACGCATTGCCCCGCAAGCCCAACTATCAATTCGAGCGTTCGGAACGGGAGCGACAAAAGGCCGCCAAGAAGGCGGCAAAGGCGGCGGCCAAGAAAGCAGATAAATCCGAAACCCAATCTGACGACGAATCCGATGCCGGCCTTGACCGGGCTGAACCCGTGTCGGATTCCGGCGGCGAGAGCGACAGTTAAGGGAAGCGAACCCGGAAAATCGCACGACGAAAAAACGCGCGCCATGGCGGAACGTCATTCATTCAGCGAGCGTGTGTCGGCGGAGATGTTCGCCCGCGACCGCACGGCGCAGGCACTGGAAATCCGCATCGACGACGTCAAACCCGACCGCGCCCGCGTCAGCATGGCGATCCGCGACGACATGCTGAATGCGCATGGGATATGTCACGGCGGCTTTGTCTTCACCCTTGCCGACTGCGCCTTCGCGTACGCCTGCAACGCCGAGAACCGATCGA